>NZ_RZSX01001540.1:0-651 GCF_004023105.1 Mesorhizobium sp. M5C.F.Ca.IN.020.32.2.1
GTCTGGATCTGCGCGCCGGTCACCGCGCCGGTGCTGCTCGCCGTCGGGCTCAGCTGGCCGACGGATGCCGTGACCCGGCTCGTTCGCACGGCATTGTTCGCTCCCTACTCGCCCTGGGTCGACAGCGTCTATTGGACGCTCGGCATCGAGATCGCCTTTTACTCCGTCGTCTGGACCTTGCTGTGGCTGGGCCGCTTCCATCTGATGGAGGTGGTGGCCATCGCGATCGGCCTGATCAGCACGCTCTTCTGGTGCCTGTATTATCCGCTCGACTGGTCGGAGTTTGCCGAGACGCGTTGGTTAGCCCTGCTGCTGGTGCATCATGGATGCTTCTTTGCGACGGGCGTGATGATCTGGCTGATGCGCTTCAAGGCGGTGACGCCGTTCCGTCTTGTCCTCTGCGCGCTGTTTCTAGCCGGCTGCGTCCTGCAGATCGCCAGTTCGGTCGATGTTCACACCGTAGGTCGAAGAGCAGATGCCATACGCGCCACCGATCGTCTTCTTCCTGGTTGCCATAGCCCTGATGGCATGGTCCTTGCGGCTCGACCTGTCCTGGCGCGGCTGGTGCCAGATTGGCCTGATGACCTATCCTCTATCTGATCCATGATGTCGTCGGCGCGGCCATTCTCGGCGCCCTGATGCGTGCAGGAG
>NZ_RZSX01001541.1:0-651 GCF_004023105.1 Mesorhizobium sp. M5C.F.Ca.IN.020.32.2.1
GCCTTCGTTCATCTCGAAGAAGGGATGACCGACGACACCGCCATTCGCCAGCACGAAGGCGCCTTGCCCGACATAGTTGAGCAACAGGCAAGGAAACACGATGGCCAGCCAGGCAAGCACGATCGGCTTGCGCCCGAAATGGCCGAGGTCGGCATAGAGCGCCTCAGCGCCGGTGACGGCGAGAAAAACCGCACCAACCGTGACGAAGGCGACTTCGGGCGAGTTGATCAGGAATGACACGATATAATGCGGGCTGATTGCCAGCAGGATTTCCGGGTCGTCCATGATGTGGTTGAGGCCGGAAAGGCCGATGGCCAGGAACCACAGCGCGGTAACGGGCCCGAACACCAATCCTACGCCGCCGGTGCCAAACCGCTGTACCGCAAACACGACCGCCAGAATGGCCAGTGTCAGCGGCACCACATAGGGCTGGAAGGTCGGCGTGACGACATTCATACCTTCGACCGCCGACAGCACCGAGATCGCCGGCGTAATGACTGCGTCGCCGAAAAAAAGCGCCGCGCCGACAATGCCGATGCCGAGGATCACCGCCGAGCGCGTCGGGAAACTGTTGCGCGCCAGCGCCATCAGCGACAGCACCCCGCCCTCGCCGCGATTGTCGGCACGGAGCACGAACATGATGTATTTGAT
>NZ_RZSX01001542.1:0-651 GCF_004023105.1 Mesorhizobium sp. M5C.F.Ca.IN.020.32.2.1
GTGTACGAGCTGTCGACCGCAACGGCCGGTTGGTTGGCGCCGTTCGATCCAAAATTGTCACTACCGGCAAATGCGCTGCCGGCGACGGCCAGAACGGCGGCGGTCGCAAGAACAATCTTCGTCATTTCAGTACTCCTGGATTTTTCGTGTTCCACCAGCGCGGCGGGCAAATGCCGCCGCTGCTGTTGGGATCGACACTAGTTGTTGCCGAAGAGGTTACGGTCGCTGCCGTGGACGGGCTTCTCGTCAGCCGGAACCGGCTTCTGCGTCGAAGCCGAATTCTGAATCGAAGCCGTGTACGAGCTGTTGTCGACCGCAGCGGCCGGCTGGTTGGCGCCGTTCGATCCAAAATTGTCGCTGCCGGCAAAAGCGCTTCCGGAGACGGCCAGAATGGCGGCGGCGGCAAGAATGATCTTCTTCATTTCTAGTACTCCTGAATTGTCGTATCCCCTCAGCGCGGCGGCCGCGGTCTTTATGAAAGACAACGCCGCTCTGCTGTTTGGGATCAGCTGTTAATTGTTGCCGAAAAGGTTGCGGTCAGCGCCCTGGACAACGGGCTTTTCAGCGTTAGCCGGCTTCTGAATGGAAGCCGTATACGAGCTGTTGTCGACCGCAGCGGCCGGCTGGTTGGCGCCGTTGGACCCATAATGG
>NZ_RZSX01001543.1:0-649 GCF_004023105.1 Mesorhizobium sp. M5C.F.Ca.IN.020.32.2.1
GCGGGACAGCGTGGTGTGCGCTTCCCTGGAAATCGAGCCGAAGGACATCGCCCCGGTCGAGAACCGCTTGACGATATCGGCAGCCGACATGACCTCGTCGAGCGCGACCTTCTTGCGCCCGGTTTCTTCGGCCAGCCTGATCTTGAACAGGCCGCGAATGCTCTGCGCCCGCGCCGTCTCGCTGTCGATCTGAGCGGAATAGTCCTTGAACGTCTGCCACGATCCCTGGCGCACGGCGTGCTGCAGGGTGGCCACCGCATCGGGCGACCAGATATGCGCTTCGCCGCGCATGCGGAACATGTATTCGCCGCCGACCTCGAGGCTGTTGCGCAGCACCGGGTCGTTGCCGAAGCCGTCGGCGTGGCGGCTGACCGTTTCGGCCGCGATCTCTTCCAGCCCGACGCCTTCGATCAGCGTCGCGGTGCCGGTGAAATATTTTTGCACGAAGTCGGTCTTCAGCCCGATGGCGTCGAAGATCTGCGCGCCGCAATAGGACTGGTAGGTCGAGATGCCCATCTTCGACATCACCTTGAGAATGCCCTTGCCGATCGACTTGATGTAGCGGGAGACGACCTCATTGGCGTCGACTTCGGCCGGCAGCTCGCCGCGCTTGTGCATGTCGAGCAGCGTGTCGAAGGCGAGATAGGGA
>NZ_RZSX01001544.1:0-648 GCF_004023105.1 Mesorhizobium sp. M5C.F.Ca.IN.020.32.2.1
ACGCCGAGGATGTCGCCACGGTTGGCGACGTTGCCACCGGCCGATGCGTGCAACGCCTCTCGGAATGCATAGATCGGGCTGGTGCCGATATCGCCGTAAACCACGCCCAACGCGCCCAGCATCAGCACCTTGGTGCTGTGCTGCTCGACCTCAGAATGGCTCGATTGTTCGACAGGTTCTGCCTCGTTACCAGCATTGGTAAGGGCCATGGACGACACTCCCATAAGCGGGCGGTGCTCTACGCTTGCTGCACTGCAATATCAAGTGCCGTCACGTAATGTCTGCGTCTCGGTATTGCCTATCGCTCGTCGGCTTCGCAGACTCGTCAGCCCCGAAGCGGCTTGGGAATTTTTGCGAGACTACGCTGAAGCTCCGGGAGCAACGATGCCCCGAGCCAGTATCGGATTAGGTCGATGCTCGGGCGCGCGAGCTCAGATGCCGAGAGCTTAAATTAACGCTGTAGCCGTGTAACAGACTGTGTAACAAATGCCGCGAAAAGTTCAATATTTTCAAGGACGTAAGCGTCAAGTCGAAAGACGCTCTCGCCGCCATCTTCAAGTGGTAAGGGCGATCAGATCTCGGGGAAATTGGAGGCAGCAGCGGACCTGCGACTTGCTCAACGCTCCGCTTCTGAGATAAGGTTGGGAT
>NZ_RZSX01001545.1:0-647 GCF_004023105.1 Mesorhizobium sp. M5C.F.Ca.IN.020.32.2.1
GACAAGCCGAAATGCCATTGGTCGCCTGGATAATCGGGGTTGAGGCCGCCGATGTTGACGGTGCGGGCCTTGACGCTCGCGGCATAGTCGGCAACGCCGAAATGCAACGCTTCCAGCCGGCCACCGAAGGATGCGATGGCCTCGACATTGGCCATGCCAAGTGCGGTTTCGATAAGCGCCTCGAGGCCAACGCGGGTCTTGTAGCCGTTGGCGATCTCGATCTGATTGATCATGGCCTCGACCATGTAGAGGTCGGCGGGCACGCCGACCTTGGGCACCAGCAGCGTGTCAATCCGGTCGCCGGCCTGCTCCATGAGAACAACGACGTCGCGATACATGTAGTGGGTATCGAGGCCGTTGATCCGGACCGAGATGGTCTTGCCGCGGCCCCGCCAGTCGATCTCATTCAGCGCCGCCACGATATTGGCGCGGGCGCGCTCCTTGTCCGGCGGCGCTACCGCATCCTCGATGTCGAGGAAGATGTAGTCGGCGTCCGAACTGGCTGCCTTCCCGATCATCTCCGTGTTCGAGCCCGGCACGGCGAGTTCGCTGCGTTGCAGTCGGAGCCGGCGCAGGTGATTGATCGTATGGCTCATAAATTCCTCTCCTTGGTCTTCTCAGGCTGCTTTGGCGGTTGCCGTCATGGC
>NZ_RZSX01001546.1:0-646 GCF_004023105.1 Mesorhizobium sp. M5C.F.Ca.IN.020.32.2.1
CAGCATGGCAACAGTAGCGGCAGTGTCGAACAAATTCGAATCCTTCTTCGAAACCACGCTTGCCGATGCCGACCCGGAGATTTTCGGCGCGATCCGCAACGAACTCGGCCGCCAGCGCCACGAGATCGAGCTGATCGCATCGGAAAACATTGTCTCCCGCGCCGTGCTGGAAGCGCAGGGGTCGATCATGACCAACAAATACGCCGAGGGCTATCCGGGCAAGCGCTACTATGGTGGCTGCCAGTTCGTCGACGTGGCCGAGGAACTAGCCATCGAGCGTGCGAAAAAGCTGTTCGGCTGTAACTTCGCCAACGTCCAACCGAATTCCGGCAGCCAGATGAACCAGGCGGTGTTCCTGGCGCTGCTGCAGCCCGGTGATACCTTCATGGGTCTCGACCTGAACTCGGGCGGGCATCTGACCCATGGCTCGCCGGTCAATATGAGCGGCAAATGGTTCAAGGTCGTTTCCTACGGCGTGCGCAGGGACGATCATCTGCTCGACATGGATGCGATCGAGAAGACCGCCCACGAGACCAAGCCGAAGCTGATCCTGGCCGGCGGCACCGCCTATTCGCGCGTCTGGGACTGGAAGCGCTTTCGCGAGATCGCCGACTCGATCGGCGCCTATCTGATGGTCGACATGGCC
>NZ_RZSX01001547.1:0-645 GCF_004023105.1 Mesorhizobium sp. M5C.F.Ca.IN.020.32.2.1
CTGGTAGGGTGTCTCGGGTTCCGGCACCTTGCCGTAGTGGGTTGCCGGTCGCTTGAAGAAGGTCATGTGCGATCCTTTTCGGAAAGGCTGACGGAGGCGCCGCCGCCGTGACTGTCGCCGGAGCGGACGGCATGCGCGGCCGCCATGGCTCCGTGGCTCATGCCGCGGCTCTGCCGCATGCGGCGGGCCCAGGCGGGTGGGGTCTCCGTGGCGGCGCCAGCTGCTGCGGGCTCGGCCGTGCCGCCGACCGTGCCCATGGAGGATGATCCGCCGGTCGCTTGGAACGCGGCCTTACCGCCGGCGTCGAAGGAGGAACCGAGGCTTTCCGAGACGCGCGATGTCGCGCGCTTGAGGGGCGAGGCCGCGGCGCCCCCGGCGGCGCGGGCAACGCCTCCAAGGCCCGCGGCAATGGCGGCCGGCCCGCTCTCGGGGGCAGACGCCAGCGAATAGGACGTCGAGGCGCCCCCGGCGAGCGCCGCGCCACCGCGCAGGCCGCTGGCGCCGGCCGACCAGGCGGCCCGTCCGCCCTTGGCGGCGATCATGGCGCCGCCACCGGCAGCGACGATGGCGCCGCCGGCAGCAAGGCCGGTCCCGACGGCAGCACCCGCGCCAAGCTGCGGGCCGCCGGAGACGATACCGTTGGCG
>NZ_RZSX01001548.1:0-644 GCF_004023105.1 Mesorhizobium sp. M5C.F.Ca.IN.020.32.2.1
CCTACAGCATCTCGGGCATTCCGGTGGTCGAGAATGGCGGCGCCGGCGGGCATAAGGTCGGACGGCTGGTCGGCATCCTGACCAACCGCGACGTGCGCTTCGCTTCCGATCCGGCCCAGAAAGTCTACGAGCTGATGACCCGTGAGAACCTGATCACGGTCAAGGAAAATGTCGATCAGGACGAGGCCAAGCGGCTCCTGCACCAGCACCGCATCGAAAAGCTGGTCGTGGTCGATGGCGACGGCAATTGCGTCGGGCTGATCACCGTCAAGGACATCGAGAAGTCGCAGCTCAACCCGCACGCCACCAAGGACGTGCAGGGACGTTTGCGCGCGGCGGCCGCCACCAGCGTCGGCGATGACGGGTTCGAGCGCGCCGAGCGCCTCATCGATGCCGGCGTCGACCTTCTGGTGATCGACACCGCCCATGGTCATTCGCAACGTGTTCTGGATGCCGTGACGCGGGCTAAAAAGCTGTCCAATTCGGTCCGCATCCTGGCCGGCAACGTCGCCACGTCAGAAGGCACGCTGGCGCTGATCGATGCCGGCGCCGATGCCGTCAAGGTCGGCATCGGGCCCGGCTCCATCTGCACCACCCGCATCGTCGCCGGCGTCGGCGTGCCGCAGCTTTCGGCAATCATGTCG
>NZ_RZSX01001549.1:0-640 GCF_004023105.1 Mesorhizobium sp. M5C.F.Ca.IN.020.32.2.1
CCAGCGTGCCCTCGACCTCGCCGCGGAAATATTCGGCCGCGCCGTCGGGAAAGGCCAGGCAGATGACGGCGACGAAGCGGCCCTTACGCTGCGCAGGCGCAACCGCGCCGACTTCCTGCAACGCCACTTCCGCTCGCTGCATCGCCATGCCGAAATCGCGGGACCCGTCCGGAGCCTCGGCCCAATTGGCGGTATAGACGCCGGGCGCCCCGCCCAGAGCATCGACACACAGGCCGGAATCGTCCGACAATGCGGGCAGGCCTGTCGCCTTGGCGGCGGCAAAAGCCTTGAGATAGGCGTTCTCCTCGAAGGTGGTGCCGGTCTCGTCCGGCTCCGGCAGGCCGTATTCCTTGGCCGACTTCGCTTCTATGCCGAATGGCGCCATCAGATCGGCGAACTCGCGTAATTTGCCGGCATTGTGGCTGGCGACGACGATCTCATGTCCATCAAGCGAATGCATCAGATGCCCCAGATTCTTGGCTCGGCGAATTCGATCGAATTGCCGGAGGGGTCGCGAACATAGATCGAGCGGCCGCCTTGCGGCCATTCGAACTCGCTCTCGATGGCGATCTTCTTCTGCTCAAGATGTGCTTTCCAGCGCACGATCTCGTCCGCGCTTGCCGCAAAGCAGAGATGGCCG
>NZ_RZSX01000154.1:0-9319 GCF_004023105.1 Mesorhizobium sp. M5C.F.Ca.IN.020.32.2.1
TATCGGCCCGACGCGGAAAACCCATCGCTGTCGGCAAGTTCGATCTCGATCCTGTCGCCGAAGCGCGTGAACACCGCCAGGCTCTCGATCATGTGATAGCCGTCGGCGCGCCTGCCGGTGACGTGCAGCGCGAGATTTATCTTGGCGTGCGCATGCCACGCCCGGACAGTGATGCCGGATTCCACGGGGTCAGTCGCGAGGGGGATGATGTCAGTCCTTGGCCAGCCGGTATTCGCCGGTCTTCGGGTCCTTGACCAACGTGCCCATTGTGCCGTTGGTAGCCTGCTTTTCGGTGCGCCGTATCTTGGCCGTCACGCGCTCAGCTTCCCTGACGAAGGAGCGATAGCCGAAATAGGCGAGCAGGCCGACGGTGATGAAGAAAATGATCTGTGGCATGTCAAACTCCTCCCTCACAAGGCCGACTGCGGCGGCCGGTCGGGTCGGTCAAGCTTTCAAGCTAAACGCTTTTACTGGCTTTTCAAAGCCCGAAGCGCGCCCATAATGCGCGCTCTTCCGCCGCATCGATCACGCTGCTTGCGGCAGCCGCGGCGATCTCGGGCGCCGAAAAACCCGCTCTGCTCGAGCCGAACCAGCCGAACCGGCCGAACAGGCCCCGCGGCGCCGTGATCAGTTTGAGCTGGGTCTTTGGCCCGAAACGGGTCTTCAGCACGCTGCGCATATCGCCGAGCGCATCGACAAGGCCGAGCTCCAGCCCCTTCTTACCGGTCCAGAACAGGCCGGTGAACAGGTCCGGGTCGTCCTTGAGCTTAGGGCCGCGCCGGTCCTTGACGAGATCGATAAAGGTCTCGTGGACATCGAGCTGCAGCGCCTTCAGCCGTTCGATATCTTCCTTCTTCTCGGGCTTGAACGGATCGAGCACCGCCTTGTTCTGGCCGGCAGTATGGACGCGGCGCTCGACGCCGATCTTCTTCAACAGCTCGGGAAAGCCGAACGAGGCCGACACCACGCCGATCGAACCGACGATGGAGGACGGATCGGCAAAGATCTCGTCGCCGGCAATCGCTATCATGTAGCCGCCCGAAGCCGCCACGTCCTCGACGAAGACCAGAACCTTTTTGTTCTTCTCGGTCGCCAGATCGCGGATGCGTCTGAAGATCAGCCGCGACTGCACTGGCGAGCCGCCTGGCGAATTGATCGAAATGGCGACCACGGGCGCATCGAAGGAAAACGCCTTCTCGATAGGGCCGGCAGTGGACGCGAGCGACAGGCTCGGCCGGAACTGGCCGCCGCCGGGCATGATCGTACCGTGCAGCCGGATAACAGGAATAACGACGATGTCGGAGCGCCAGGATTTCGGCAGCAGGCGGTTTAGGAAGCGTTTCACGGGGTCTCCGGTCAATTGGCTTGAAGGCATGTAGGGATTCGCCGGCCAACGGCAATGCCCGCGCCGCTTGCTGGTAGAAAAGGCTCAGTCGCCGAACAGCGAAGCCAGCCCGTTATTGATCATATCGGTCCGCTCCGTTGGTCCGTCGCCCGATCGCGCATGCAGCATCAGCGGCGGGCGGATCGACAGTTTTCCGCGTGAGCCGAGTATTGCCCTGACGACGATGCGGATCGCCGCTGCTTCGGGGCGAGGGTGGACGGCCAGCATCTCGGCGTCGCCGAAGCGGCCTGATATCGCATCGAGAATGGCGCCGAGCTGATCGGGCCTGGCAATTACGGCAAGACCGCCGCGCGGCCTGACCACGGCAGCCGCACTTCGGATCCAGCTGTCGAACAGCCGATCCTCCATGACATGCGCCGCCTTCCTGAGCGCGTCGGGCGTGGCGCGATCCTCGGCGGCGTTGAAGGGCGGGTTCATGATGACGAAATCGAAGGAGTTGTCGGCAAGCCCAGTGGCTGTTCGCGCTTGGCCCGACAGCGCAACGTCCGCGGCGAGCACCGAGGCGCGGTCGTTGAGATGCGCATTGCCGGGATGGGCAAGCGTCGTTGCGGCGAAGGCTGCCATTTCCTGAGACCGTTCGATGAGCACGGCCTCGGCATCAGGACAGCGCGACAGCACGGCCAGGCCTGCGGCGCCAGCGCCCGCGCCGAAATCGGCAAGGCGTCCGGCGAAGGAGGACGGCACGGCAGCGGCCAGCATCATGGCGTCCATGCCGGCGCGATGGCCGGCTTGTTTCGGCTGCACCAGCCAGAACCGCCCGCGATGGAAGGCATCGACCGTATGGGCCGGCGTGTCCTGGACAAGGGTGGCGCGCGCCGCGGACATTATGTCTGGCGGATCTCGTTGGCGATGCCGGCATCCGTCAGGATGCGCCGCGCCGCATCGGCCTGGTCGGCGTCGACCAGGATGCGCCTGGGCAGGATTCCGATCGAACCGTCGAGCACGCTCATGTTCTGGTCGGCGACGAAACAGCCGATGCCGGCATCGCGCATCAGCGATTCGACAAAGGAAATGATCACGGCATCGTTGGTGCGGATAAGCTCTATCATCGGGCGAAACTCGCAGGTTGCAGCGTTTATGTAAATGTGGGTGGCTCCGGACGCCAGCCTCGACCGCGCCAATTCGCCTCTTGCCGTGCCCGTGGGTACCGCCCTAGAGTCTGCCGCGGGATCGGGGTGCCGTCGTGCGCGTGACTTCTGGACGGGAGTGTTTGTGGTGGGTGTCGTTCTCAACATCGAAAACGGGAAGCGCGAAGCCGCCTCCATAAAGGATCTCATCGACCTGACGTCGACCGATATGGGGCGTGTCAACAAATTGATCCTGTCGAAGGCCGGTTCCGACGTCGAGATGATCCCGGAGATTGCCAACCACCTGATCTCTTCCGGTGGCAAGCGGCTGAGGCCGATGCTGACGCTCGCCTCGGCCCAGATGTTCGGCTATTCCGGCGAGGGCCACGTCAAGCTCGCTACATCAGTCGAGTTCATGCACACCGCCACGCTCCTCCACGACGATGTCGTCGACGAGAGCGGCATGCGGCGCGGCAAGAAGACCGCCCGTATGATCTGGGGCAACCAGGCGAGCGTGCTGGTCGGCGATTTCCTGCTTGGCCAGGCTTTCCGCATGATGGTCGATGTCGGTTCGCTGGAAGCGCTCGACATCCTGTCCAGCGCCGCCTCGATCATTGCTGAGGGCGAGGTGATGCAGCTCGCCGCCGCCAAGAACCTCGAAACCACGGAGGATGAGCATTTCGCGGTGATCAAGGCCAAGACCGCGGCCCTGTTCTCGGCCGCCGCCGAGGTCGGTCCGGTCATCGCCCAGGCGACGCGCAACGATCGCGCGGCGCTGCGCTCCTACGGCATGAATCTCGGCCTTGCCTTCCAGCTGATCGACGATGCGCTGGATTATGGCGGCACCAGCAAGGATCTGGGCAAGAATGTCGGCGACGACTTTCGCGAAGGCAAGGTGACGCTGCCGGTGATCCTCGCCTACCGGCGCGGCACCAAGGCGGAACGCTCCTTCTGGAAGCGCGCCATCGAGGACAATGTCACCGACGACACCGGGCTGGAAAAGGCGATCGGATTGATGACCCGCCACGGCGCGATCGCCGACACCATCGGGCGCGCCGGCCATTTCGGCGAGATCGCCCGCGACGCGCTGGCGCCGCTCGAGGCGACGCCGCAGAAATCGGCGCTGATCGACGTCATCGATTTCTGCATCAGCCGTGTGAACTGAGAGGCATCGCCGATATTTGGCCGGCACGGCCTCCGCACGTCATTTTGGTTTCCCCGGAAGGACCATTGCAGCGAGCAGGCTGAAAACGATGCCTGCCGCAGCGAGCCAGAAGGCGACCTGGATGCCCTCGGCGACAGCGATCTTCAAGGCGTCACCTGTCAATCCGCCGACATTGCGGTTGGCAATCGCGATCAACGCCGCCATGCCGATCGCATTGCCGACATTGAGCATGGTGGAGGCCATCCCCGACGCGACACCCTGCTCGTCATGGGAAACACCCGAAGCGGCGGCGATCCACATCGCGGTCCAGACGATGCCTTGTCCGACTCCGGAGATGATCAGGCCGGGTACGAGGGATAGATAGCTGCTGTCGGCGTTTGCACCTGATACCATCAAGGCTGTCCCGATCGCGCCGATGACCATGCCGCCAACCAGCGTGGCGCGCGTCGAAAAACGCGTTGCCAGACGTTCGCCGACTTGCGTGCCGGCCGCGATGGCGACTGATGGCACCAGGAACGCCAGGCCGGCCTGCAAGGCGGTGAAGCCATGCACGTTCTGTAAAAGCACGGTGAGGAAGTAGGGCAGGGCGCCGAAAGTCCCCATGAAGAGGAAGGTGATCGTCATGCCGGCGACGAGGCTGCGGTTGTGGAACAGGCGCAGCGGCATCAGCGGGTCGGCGCTCCATGCCTCTATCGCTGCGAGGGCGATCAGGAAGAATGCCGCCAGTGCAGCGCTGAAGACGATGGCGGCCGACCCCCAGCCATATTCGGGCCCCTGAACCAGCGTGAAGACAAGCAGGGTCGCACCGGCAGTGACGGTTAGCGCGCCCGGCAGATCGAAGCTGCGATGTTCATGCCGCTTGCCGTCACGCGGAATGATGGCGAAAGCCGCGATGATGGCGATCCCAGCCAAAAACACGTTGACATAGAAGACGGATGGCCAGCCGAACGCGCTGGTGAGAAGCCCTCCCGCCAGCGAGCCGAGCGTCAGGCCACTCGCTCCGGCGCCGCCCCAGACCGCAAGCGCCCGGTTGCGTTCCGGCCCCTCGGCAAACAGGCGATTGATCAGTGACAGCGTGGCCGGGAACAGGAACGCGGCGCCGATGCCTTGCACCGCACGGGCCGCGATGATGATTTCCGGCGACCAAGCGAAGCCGCCGACCAGGGACGAAAGCGCATAGAGCCAGAGCGCGAAGATGAAGATCCGGCGCTGGCCGATCAGGTCGGCGGCGCGGCCACCGAACAGCAGGAAGCCGCCGGTGAATACGGTGTAGGCGCTGACCACCCATTGCAGGGTCTGGCCCGAAAAGCCTAGCCCCGCGCCGATTTCCGGCAACGCCACGAAGACGATGTTGAGGTCGAGTGCGATGATAAGCTGCGCGAAGGCGAGCAATGCCAGCGTGGCGCCGCGCTTCGCGCCGACTCCTCCTGTTGCCGCGGCGCCGAACGGTGCGCCTTGATCGAGTGAACTCATGTCAATCTCCATGCTGATAATTCTTTATCGATCGACAAAGAATTAAGTTTGCAATCCGAAGTCAAGCGGATTATTTGTTGATTGATAAAAAATGGAGGCCGCAATGGCGGGAAGGCCAAGGGAGTTCGATCGGGACCAAGCGCTCGAGAAGGCCCGCGACGCCTTCTGGACGCGCGGCTATGAGGGCACCTCGATGGCCGATCTCGTGTCGACGCTTGGTCTGGCCTCGCCGCGTATCTATGCCGCCTTCGGCTCGAAGGAGAACCTGTTTCGGGAAGCTGTCGTTCTTTACGAAACCAGGGAAGGAAGCTTCGCCACCCGGGCCCTTGCCGAGGAGCCGACCGCTCGGCGGTTTGTCGAGCGGTTGCTGCGCGATGCAATCGAAGTCTATACCAGGCCGGATTTGCCGCAGGGCTGCATGGTAGTCTCGGCGGCGACCAACTGCGCCGTTGAAAACGATGGTGTGCTGCGCTGGCTGGCTGAGCGTCGCCGGGCGCGCAATACACTCATTGTCGAACGCCTGAGAAAGGGCATTCGGGACGGGGAACTCAAACCGGACACGGACCCGGAGGTCCTGGGTGATTACTACACCACGGTTCTGTTTGGTCTCTCGGTGCAGGCACGCGACGGTGTGCCTAAAGAGCGGCTGCACGCTCTGATTGCCGTGGCGATGCAGTCGCTGGAGGCAAGACCTTCGGGGAAACCGTGAATTTCACGCATCGTGGAGGGCCGGCCTGTGCAGCGCGTTCAAGCGAATATGGGGATACCTGTATACAGAAATCCGGCCTGCCGCAGAAATCTTCAACGAAGCGCGCTGGACGGTCGCAGTTGGCGCTCCTAGCTTGGTTTTTGATCGCATGACCGATTGTGAATTCGGCCGGGTTGAAGCATGACCCCAAAAAGGCCATGCTTTGCCTGGAAAAGATCGAGTCTACGGCGATCCCGCTGACGCGGCCATGGCTTTGACTGAAAGGGATACGATGCGGCAAGGATGTGCGCGCTGGCTGACAGGGCTGGCAATTGTGACGGGCATGGCGATCTCCGGTTTGCCTGCCTATGCCAAAGAGACCACCGAGCCAGTCAATATTACGTCGTTCTCGGGCGCCTATCTTGCCGCGCGGGTCGCCGAAGGCGACAATGATCTCGACAGCGCCATCGCCTACTACAAGCAGGCGCTCGCCTTTGCTCCCGGTGATACCTCGTTGCAGCAAAGCCTGATGCTGTCGCTGATCGCGCAAGGGCGCTTCGAAGAATCGCTGGTCTATGCCGACAAGCTCAAGACGGTTCCCGACGTCGAGCGGTTCTCGCGCCTAGCGCTGGCCGTCGGTTCCTTTCACAAAAAGGATTTCACCAAGGCTGAGTACTGGCTCAAGCTTTCGCTCGAATCCGACCTCGACCGGCTGATCTCCGGCGTCATGACCGGCTGGGCCAAGCAGGGCGCCGGCAACCCCAGCGAGGCCATGGCCTCCATCGACAGGCTGCAGGGTCCGGACTGGTTCGGCCTCTTCAAATCCTTCCATCGCGCGCTGATCGCCGATGCGTCGGGCCTGCCCGAAAAGGCGGACGCGATCTACGCCGCCACCTTGCAGGACACCGCGACCGGTAGCGCCGCGCCCGAAACCTGGATGCGGAATGCGCAGGCCTATGCCTCCTTCCTTGCCCGCAAGGGCGACAAAGACAAGGCACTGTCCGTGCTCGATCAGGCCGAGGCATTTGCACCCGGCAAGGTCGAGATATCAGCGCTTCGCGACAGGATCACCAAGGGCGAGAAGGTCGAACCCTTCGTTGCCGGCCCCTCCGACGGCGCCTCGGAAATACTGCTCGATCTCGCCACCGCGCTCAATCGCGGTGGCGGCGAGCCGTTCGTCCGCCTCTATCTGCAATATGCCCTGGCACTGCGGCCCGACAGCGACGCGGCCCTTGTCCAACTCGCCGCCGTTTCCGAGCAGTTGAAGGACGGCGAGGGCGCCATCGCCTTCTATCGCCGCATCCCGGCCAGTTCGCCGCTGAAGCCGCTTTCGGAACTGCAGCTCGGCCTCAACCTTGCCGATCTCGACCGCTATGATGAGGCCATCGCCCATTTGAAGGCCCTCGTCGAAGCGCATCCCGACGACATGCGCGCCTATCAGGCGCTCGGTGGCGTCTATGCCTCGAAGGAGGATTTCCGCTCCGCGGCCGGTCTCTATGACAAGGCGGTAGCGATGCTGAAGACCCCGACCCGCGCCGACTGGAACATTTTCTACCAGCGCGGCATCGCCTATGAGCGGCTGAAGGAGTGGCCGAAGGCCGAGCCGAATTTCCGCAAGGCGCTGGAAATGTTCCCCGACCAGCCGCAGGTTCTGAACTATCTCGGCTATTCCTGGGTGGACATGAACATCAACCTCGAGGAAGGCCTTCAGATGATCCAGAAGGCCGTCGACCTCAGGCCGAGCGACGGCTACATCGTCGATTCGCTGGGCTGGGCCTATTTCCGCCTGGGCAGGTTTGAAGACGCTGTGCGCGAAATGGAGCGTGCCGTGTCGCTGAAGCCGGAAGATCCGGTGCTGAACGATCACCTCGGCGATGCCTATTGGCGCGTCGGCCGCAGGCTGGAAGCCACCTTCCAGTGGAACCAGGCCCGCGACCTGAAGCCGGATCCCGACGTGCTCGCCGCGTTACAGCAGAAACTGCTGAAGGGCCTGCCGCCGATCGAATCCAACACGGCGCAGGAAACTCCGAAGGTCAAGCCCGAACCGGCGCCCGCGCCGAAGGGCTGACCCCTCGCCTTGACGCTTGGCAGGCGGCGCTCTAGAGCCTGATCCCGAAAAGTTGCAGACTTTTCGGACAAGATCATGCGGTCTCATCCAACAGGTGCCGCATCCCGCCGCTCCGTCGAGGCCGCCGTGACCGTTGATATCCCAGCCCATATGCATCCCAGCCGGTCGTTCCAGGGGCTGATCCTGACCTTGCATAACTACTGGGCCGACTATGGCTGCGTCGTTCTCCAGCCCTATGACATGGAAGTCGGCGCTGGCACGTTCCACCCGGCGACGACACTGCGCGCGCTCGGGCCAAAGCGCTGGAACGCGGCCTATGTGCAGCCTTCGCGCCGGCCCAAGGACGGGCGCTACGGCGAGAACCCGAACCGGCTGCAGCACTATTACCAATACCAGGTGATCCTGAAGCCGAACCCGCCTAATCTGCAGGAGCTTTATCTCGGCTCGCTGGCGGCGATCGGCGTCGATCCGCTTCTGCATGACATCCGCTTCGTCGAGGACGACTGGGAAAGCCCGACGCTCGGCGCCTGGGGGCTGGGCTGGGAGTGCTGGTGCGACGGCATGGAAGTGTCACAGTTCACCTATTTCCAACAGGTTTGCGGCATCGAATGCGCGCCGGTGGCGGGCGAGCTTACCTACGGGCTGGAACGGCTGGCCATGTATGTACAGGGCGTCGACAATGTCTACGACCTCAACTTCAACGGCCGCGACGGCGCCGACAAGGTGACCTATGGCGACGTCTTCCTACAGGCCGAGCAGGAATATTCGCGGCACAATTTCGAATTCGCCAACACCGCGATGCTGCTTCGGCATTTCGAGGACGCCGAAGCCGAGTGCAAGGCGTTGCTCGAAGCCGGCGCGCCTTTCTCCCCCCTCCAGGGGGAGGGGAACCACCGGATGGTATTCCCCGCCTACGACCAGTGCATCAAGGCCAGCCACGTTTTCAACCTGCTCGACGCGCGCGGCGTGATTTCCGTCACCGAGCGGCAGAGCTACATCTTGCGGGTGCGCAATCTGGCGAAAGCCTGCGGCGAGGCGTTTTTGCTGACGCAGGCAGGTGGGCTGGCGGCTTAGCTCCAGAGACAATTTGCGATTTCGACTGAAGCGCTGATTGGCAGTACGCCTTGGCCGCTGGAACCAGCCATCGTCCGCAGCGCCTGTCTAACGCCAGGCATCGTGAACGTGCCATGAGCCTGCGCCGCGAAACAGGCGCTGAGCGCGAGGATCTGCAGGAATGTCGATGCCGTCTTCATGGTCGTTCAGCCAATAGTCCTCTGCCTGAGCGTTGGTCGCTTCAGCGCTGCGTTCGGTTTGTGGAAATCTGTGATCCAAGGACGGATAGCCCCGCTTCGACCCGACAGGCAGCGGAATATTTTTGGAAATCGTCGGTAAACATGCCGATTGCATGGGGAAGGCTGACAGCAGCCAGCCGAGTTGCTATGCCCTCTTTACC
>NZ_RZSX01001550.1:0-639 GCF_004023105.1 Mesorhizobium sp. M5C.F.Ca.IN.020.32.2.1
AGCGGGAGCATTGTTCCGCACCGTTGCGGAGCGCGAAAGTTACGGCATGGATCCTAGGGTCTGCGCGGCGTCGCTTCGCTCCTTGCTTCGCCCTAGGATGACGAAGGCGTGGTTGGCCGCTCCCTCTACGCACGCCGCTTTCCGGCTCCGCCCTAGGATGACGAAGAACAGGCATGGCCACATACGCGGCAGCGCTGCCAGCAGAGGGTGGTTGGCGGCGTTGCAGCCGAAGTCACCCGACCTCCGCTTCGCTCCGGCCCCCCTCTCCCCGTCGGGGAGAGGAGGGGACCAATCTCGCGAGGATCGCTAGATGGACTCTTTTCGCGACAAGATCGTTCCGGTGACCTCGATCATCGCTGGCGTGGTCGTTGTCTGGTATGTTTTCGCCGTCATCCTCAACGCGCCGTTCCAGCGCGATCTCGACCGACGTGCCGGCGAGACGCCGGGGGTTGTGGAATTCATCGGCAAGACGATGTCGCAGCCGAAGCCGACGCTGCCGGCGCCGCATCAGGTTGCTGTGAATTTCTTCGAGAACACTTTTCTGCGCAGCGTCACCAGCAACCGCAGCCTTGTCTACAATGCCTGGGTGACGTTGTCCTCGACGCTGCTCGGCTTTGCCTTCGGCACGGCGCTCGGCAT
>NZ_RZSX01001551.1:0-639 GCF_004023105.1 Mesorhizobium sp. M5C.F.Ca.IN.020.32.2.1
GAAGTCGATCGGCGGCCTCGACGCATTGATTGCCCGCGCCGACGCCAATGCCGCCGTTATCGACGGTTTCGTCGACAGATCCGCATGGCTCGGCCATCTGGCCACCGACCCGGCGACGCGGTCGAACACGTCCGTCTGTCTTTCCTTCACCGACCCGGATGTCGCCGCGCTTGATGCCGACGGACAAGCGGCGTTCGCCAAGGGCATCGTCTCGACGCTCGACAAGGAAGGCGTCGCCTACGATATCGGCGCCTATCGCGATGCGCCGCCCGGCCTGCGCATCTGGTGCGGCGCGACAGTCGAGACCTCCGACCTCGAAGCGCTGCTGCCGTGGCTCGACTGGGCCTTTGCCGCACAAAAGGCGTCGCTCAAGGCGGCTGCCTGAGTTTCCCGTGGCGGCCCTCGGGGCCGCCCATTCCCAAACGGATCAAATCTCATTTGAAGGAGGCCGCCATGGCGCCCCGCGTTCTCGTCTCAGACAAACTCTCCACCACTGCCGTGCAAATCTTTAGGGATCGCGGCATCGACGTCGACTACCTGCCCGACCTCGGCAAGGACAAGGAAAAGCTGCTCGAAGTGATCGGCCAGTATGATGGCCTCGCCATCCGCTCGGCGACCAAGGTCACCGAAAAGCTGATC
>NZ_RZSX01001552.1:0-638 GCF_004023105.1 Mesorhizobium sp. M5C.F.Ca.IN.020.32.2.1
CCGGCTGCAGCCCCCGCCGCACCGTTTCGACCTCAGGCAACTCAGGCATGGCCGCCTATCGATTCATAGAAGGAGGTGCCGTGACGGCCGCGTGCCAGACCAAGATGCTCGGCGACGGTTTCACCGATGTCGGCGAACGTCGTTCTGAGCCCAATGTCGCCGCCAAAACCTGGTCCCGTGCCGATCACCGGAATGCGTTCGCGTGTATGATCGGTGCCGTGCCAGGTCGGATCGTTGCCATGGTCTGCCGTGAGGATGAGAAGGTCGCCTTGCCTCAGCCGTGCAAGCGCCTCCGGCAGCCGCCGGTCGAAGGCCTCGAGCGCGGCGGCATAGCCGGCGACATCGCGCCGATGGCCGAACTCTGTGTCGAAATCGACGAAATTGGCGAAGACGAGATCGCCGTCGCCCGCGTCAGCCATCGCGCCGAGCGCCTTGTCGAACATCGCCATGTTGCCGGCAGCCTTGCGCACTTCCGAAATGCCGCGATGGGCGAAGATGTCGCCGATCTTGCCGACCGCGATGACCCGGCTGCCGCGCGCCGTCAACCGGTCGAGCAGGGTCGGTTCAGGCGGCGGAACCGAATAGTCCCGGCGGTTGTGCGTCCGTTCCAAGCTGGCGGCGGGTTCCCCAATGAAGGG
>NZ_RZSX01001553.1:0-635 GCF_004023105.1 Mesorhizobium sp. M5C.F.Ca.IN.020.32.2.1
GACGTCCTGAAGCTGGTGACCGCCGAACGCCCCCTCTCCTCGGCCCGCGATGCCTTTCGCCTGGCTGCCGTCCGCTCGCAGAGCGTCAAGGTCGTGCTGACTGCCGACTGATGAGTTTTATCCCGGGGCCTCCCACCAGCTGTTATCAACCGTTGCAGTCTCAGCGCGCCGGCCCGGTTTCCTTCCTGTCTGCCTGCTTACGCGCCCGCGCAAACTGCAGCCCGGCGACGCCGGCGGTCGCAGCGAGCGCCAGGCCGATCGGAATGAGGCTCGAGGGCTGGTCGGCCTTTCTGAGCACCGCCACCACGTCATATCCGACATCCAGCCCGATGCGCTTGGCGTAGGAGCCGAAATCGACATTGCTGATCATCAGCGCGTCGCCCGCTTGCGTGATTGTAAGTCCAATGCCGCGCAGGCGCTCCAGCGGCTCGCCCGGCTCGCCGAGCGGCACATTGACGGTTTTGCGTACATCTTCGCCCATGAGGTCGACACCCTCGACGACGAAATTGATGCGGCCATCGGCCGGCGTCTGCGCGACCGCCGACAGGAACTCGCTCGCCGGCAATTCCTCGTAAGGCGGCGACACCTGGTTGAGCCACCAGTCCGGCCGAAACAGCGTGAAGCAGATGAGAAGC
>NZ_RZSX01001554.1:0-635 GCF_004023105.1 Mesorhizobium sp. M5C.F.Ca.IN.020.32.2.1
GGCCGGTCGCGCGGGGAGAGCACGCAACCGGCCTATGGCTGATATTTATTCAGCCGCTTCGGGGAACTGCTCGTTATCCTCGATGTCCGTTTCGTGCTCGACAGACCTCACCTCGTCGGCGGCAGCGATCTGCACCGGGGCGGGTATCCAGCCGCTACCGGCAACAAGTCGCTCGGCGACAATGACGGCTTCGGTCTTTTTGGCCGCTGCCTTGACGGAAAGCCCCGCCTCCCGGCCCTTGGCTTCGGCCACGGCAAGCTCGATGGTGGTCCGGTTGACATGCTTGAAATAGCTGTCGCCGGTAGTCTCGAACCACTCGGACATTTCGACATTGAGTGCTCGGCCTAGCTGGTTGGCCTGCTCAATGCCCTTCTTGCGGTCGGTGAACTTCTTCTCCACGGCGTTGACCGCATGAGCAGCACCAAAGGCCAGCAGCGAAAGAAGCGTGTCCTGCGGCTGCTCTAGCAGCCAATCGAACAGATCGGCGGGATTGCCCGGCAGGCGCTGGCCGTAGTTTTCGGACAGGTCATTGAACGCCGTAAGGCCCTTGCAGCTTTCGGCGTCCTTCATCGAAGGCTTCAACCGCTCATGGGTGATCGACAGTTGAAGCGCGCTTTGCTCCGAATTGTATGGAT
>NZ_RZSX01001555.1:0-634 GCF_004023105.1 Mesorhizobium sp. M5C.F.Ca.IN.020.32.2.1
CATTGAAGGCGCTCTTCAGCGAATCCGGCTGCGTGGTCGCGGGGCAGGCGCCGGCCGGATCGAAGGTCGCGCCGTCAGCCGCGACCTGGTTGAAGACATAGCGCTTCTCGCAGACATCGACCTTCGGCGGCACTTTGGTGATCTCGAAATTGTCGTAGCCGACCTTCAGCATCTTCCAGAATTCGTAGTTCGGATCTTTGCGATAGCGCGCCATGTTGGCGGCGGTCATGCGGAACGGAAAGGCCTGGATCTGGAACTCGGTCTGGCCGCCCTGGAAAGCATCGCGGCCGAAGGCGTAGATTTGCTCGATCTGTGCGTCGGTCATCGAATAGCAGCCCGACGACGAGCAGGCGCCATGGACCATCAGATGGGAACCGGTGCGGCCATTGGCGCGGTCGTAGGCGTTGGGATAACCGATGTTGAACGCAAGGTGGTAGCTCGACCGCGGATTCATCTGCGCCGGACGGACCGTATAGAAGCCTTCCGGCGCCTGGCGGTCGCCTTCGGTGAATTTGGGGCCCAGCTTGCCCGACCATTTGCAGATGTCGTAGCTGGCGACCAAGTCGTAGCGGCCGTTGGTCTTGGCCTTCCAGATTTCGAGCTTGCCCTCTTCCTTGAAGATGCGGGCCATCAC
>NZ_RZSX01001556.1:0-632 GCF_004023105.1 Mesorhizobium sp. M5C.F.Ca.IN.020.32.2.1
GAACAAGGTCATCTTCAAGATGCTGCATCTCAAGGGCATCTATGGCCGCGAGATGTTCGAGACCTGGTACAAGATGATCGCACTGGTGCAAGGCCCGCTCGACGTCACCGGCCTCATCACCCACCGCATCGGCATCGACGATTTCCAGACCGGATTCGACGCGATGCGCAGCGGCAATTCGGGCAAGGTGGTGATGGACTGGTGAGCGCCTGATCCTTGCCCAGAGCCTCCTTGAGCGCACCCAATCCATTTGTGATCGCGGTGCGCTCGCCAGCACTGAGCTTTGCCAGCAATTCCTGCTCGAACGCCTTTGCTAGCGGCACCATCTCGCGATAGGCGGCAAGGCCCGCTCCAGTCAGCATCAGGTGCTCGATTCGGCGGTCATTTTCATCCGGTTTTCGCGTGAGCCAGCGGCGCCGTTCGAGCTCGGCGACGGCGCGCGAAACCTTGGTCTTGTGCATCGCCGACTGTTCGCCGAGCGCCGTCGCGGTCATGCTGCCGTGCTGTCCGAGGCCGGCCAGCGTGCGCCATTCGGGCCGCGTCAGGCCGTGGCGATCCTTGTAAATCCTTGAGAATTCGCGGCTGACGGCATCGGCGAGCCGGTAGAGCCGGTAGGGCAGGAAGCTTTCGAG
>NZ_RZSX01001557.1:0-630 GCF_004023105.1 Mesorhizobium sp. M5C.F.Ca.IN.020.32.2.1
GACAGAAGTCGGGGTTTTCCGAACCGTCGTCCTTGTAGCGCATTTCGGCAAACAGTCCGCTGCCGAGCCCGGTGCGCTTGATCGTCTTGAGATAATCCTTGGGAATAATCATGTCGGTGTCGACATTGACGATCGGCATCGGCGCGGCAACACCGGTGAGCTTGGTGAATTTTTCCATGGTTTTTGCCCGTCTTCTTTTCTCTGCGGGGATGTGTTGGCGCCCGGTTTACACAAAGCTGCGGGCAAATAAAAGGCGGCTGTTTTCGGCTGACCTTGGTCCTGGAGCACAGACCGCTTCAAAACCGCCGCCCTATGGTGCACCTTGGCCGGCATGACAACACGTCCCAAAGTTCTCTACGCCAGCGAACCGAGCCTCGACGCAGCCGAGTTCCGCCGCGTGCTGGTGGAATCCGGCCTCGGCGTCACTCGGCCTATCGATGACGACGCCCGTCTGAAGGCGATGCTTGCCAATGCCGATCTGGTGTTGGCGGCGCGGCTCGATACGCCTGGCAAGCCGCTGATTGGCCTCGCCCGCGGCATCACCGACTTCTCGTGGGTGTGCTATATTTCCGAGCTCGCCGTCTGCAAATCGGCGCAAGGGCTCGGCATCGGCAAGGGCCTGCTCGACGA
>NZ_RZSX01001558.1:0-630 GCF_004023105.1 Mesorhizobium sp. M5C.F.Ca.IN.020.32.2.1
GATGTTGCCCAGGCGTAAAAACAGCGTTTCGCCGGAAGAATCGTCGACACCGTCATTGTCGGTGGCGACGAAGATGTCGCCGTTCTTGTCGATGGTGAGACCTTCGACCTTGTCGATGACATAGCCGTTGGTGGCTGATTTCAGGTTGCCGACGATGTCGCGCACCAGCGTCTTTTCGACCAACGGCATGTCGCCACCAAGCTTGGCCGGCTTGAACGCGTCGAGCGCCACCGAATAGATGCGCTTCACCTTGGCGAGATCGCCGATCTGGTTGTCGCGTTCGAGGATGTAGAGCTTGCCGTCATGCGCGGTGATCTCCGACAGGCCCATCCAGCCAGCTTCGGTCGTTTCGAGCGGGTAGCGCACCGCCGACCATTCCTTGGCCTTGGGCTTGTAGGCCAAGAGCTTGACCTGGCCCTTGGGATCGTCGGCCCATTCGCGCTGCACTGCCATCACCAGCGTCAGCTCGTCGCCTTTGCCGATCGCGGTGATGCCTTCGAGGCCGAAGCGGGTCTGGTGGGCGAGCAATTCCATCGGAAAGCCGATTTCCTGCTTGATCTCGCCCTTGTCATCGACGCGCAGGATAGCGTGCGGGACGAGCTTTGCCGGATCGCCTTCATTGGCCAGCCA
>NZ_RZSX01001559.1:0-629 GCF_004023105.1 Mesorhizobium sp. M5C.F.Ca.IN.020.32.2.1
GCATCGGCGCGTCCCTGGTCTCGGTGGTGGCGGGCGGCACGCGGGTGGACGATCTGGTGGCCGAAATCCATTCCGACGGCTTCGACATCCAGGACCGCAGCGGACCGGTCACCATCAAGCTTGTCGGCGGCGGCCTGAACACCGACGTGGCGACGCTGGCGCCGCTGGTGACCGGCAGGGTCACCGCTGATCTCGCCGGGTCGGTCAGCAAGGACGAGATCGTCGTCGATCAAGGCACGCTGCGCAGCGATGCGCTCAATGCTTCGGTGACGTCCAGGGTGACCCTGGCCGATCTGGCGATGACGCTCAAGATGAATGCCGATGCCGTCTCGACAGCGCTGCCGCCGCAGATTCGCCCGGTTCTCGGTGAGCGTGTGACATTCTCGGCGACCGCGACCCGCGACCCGCAAGGCTTGTTTGCCGCCAACGCGCTGCAACTCACTTCGGGCTCGCTCAGCGCCAGCGGCACCGCCAGCGCGACGGGCACCGACATCCAGGCCGACATCAGGGGCACGCTCGGCGATGTTTCGGTGCTGTCGCCGATGGTCGGCGTACCGGTCGGCGGGGCCGTCGATTTCGCGCTGACGGCGAGCGGCGCGCGCACGGCGCCGGATTTCGCGGTCTCGGCC
>NZ_RZSX01000155.1:0-9315 GCF_004023105.1 Mesorhizobium sp. M5C.F.Ca.IN.020.32.2.1
ATCCTTCTCGAGACCTACATTTTCGACAATGACGATGTCGGGCGGCTTTTCGTGGAATCTCTCGCCGGAGCCGTCCAGCGGGGGGTCAGCGTTCGCGTGCTGATCGATGCCGTCGGGGCGCGTTACTCCGTCCCCAGCATTCTTGGGCGTCTGCGAGAGGCAGGAATCACCGCAGACCTCTTCAACGGCAACATTGTCATGGGCCTGCGTCTTCCCTACGCCAACCTCAGAACGCACCGGAAGATCCTGGTCGTCGATGGCACGATTGCGTTCACCGGAGGGATGAACATCCGAAAGGGATTCTCAGCCGAGTTCGCCGGCTCCTCCAGCGCGAGGGACGCGCATTTTCAGGTCACCGGGCCGGTCGTGGCCGACGTTTTTTCGGTTGCCGCCGAAGATTGGCGCTTCGTGAGCGGCGAGCTCCTGAAAGGCGACACCTGGCAAGTGGCCACGCCTCCCGCGGCTCCCGGTCAACCGATGCTGGCGCGGGCGGTTGCATCGGGGCCGGATGCCAGCATCGAAACGAACCACAACTTGCTGATCGGAGCATTTTCCGTCGCCCGCAAATCGATCCGCATCATGTCGCCTTATTTCCTGCCGGATCGGGAACTGATCAGCGCGCTGACGACAGCGGCCAGGCGAGGCGTCGAGATCGACATCGTGGTACCGGCGATGAACAATCTTTTCCTTGTCGACCGGGCGATGACGGCGCAATTCGATCAGGTCCTGAAGCACTATTGCCGCGTATGGCGCACGGAGGGCTCGTTCGATCATTCGAAGCTGCTGTCGGTCGATGGAGTTTGGGCTTATATAGGATCCTCCAATCTTGATGCCCGGTCCCTGCGGCTGAATTTTGAGATTGATATAGAGGTTCTTGATGCAGGCTTTGCCGCGGAGATTGAAGCGCGGATCGGATCGGCAATCGCCTCCGCCGCGTCTGTAACGATAGAAACCTTGAGGACCCGGCCATTTATCGTCCGCCTGTTCGACCGAGTGTTGTGGCTGGGATCGCCCTACCTTTAGAGGCTTTCTCGTTCTGCCGGGGGAAATTCGGGCGAAGCAGCCATCGCTCCTTTTAAGCGCCGCATCTCGTCAGGGCAGGGGAAGCAGCGATTGCAGATCCTATTTGAGTGAGACAAAGCTAAGTCTTGAAGGTAGTGAGGACGAGCAGCAGATTCATGCAAAGAATTGGACATAGCTTTCCTGCAAGTGTGCTCAAATCCATTCGCGACAGAAAAAAGCAGAAGGCGAAGGCTGCGCCGTGCGAAGGGACACGCCCCGCGGGGACTCTGGTCGCATCTTACAACGTTCACAAATGCGTGGGCGTCGACAGAAAGTTCGATCCCGAACGAATCGGTCGCGTCATCCGGGAAATCGCCCCGGATGTCATTGCGTTGCAGGAAGCGGACAATCGCTTTGGAGATCGTGCCGGCCTTCTGGATCTGCTGCGTCTCGAATTGGAAACGGGCCTGGTACCGGTGCCGGTGTCCGGAAACGGCAAAGGGCACGGCTGGCACGGAAACGTTCTGCTTTTCAAACGGGGTATCGTTCGCAATGTCCATCAGATAAAGCTCCCGGGGCTGGAGCCGCGCGGAGCCTTGGTTGCCGAAATCGATCTGGACGAGAAACGAACTCTGCGCATTATCGCAGCCCATCTCGGCTTGCTACGCCGATCGCGCTCCGAACAGGCCCGTGTCGTGCTCGAAATCATGAACAGACCGGACGAAAAACCAACACTGCTGCTCGGCGATTTGAACGAATGGCGACTCGGAAACCGTTCCGCGCTGAACACGCTGCACACGACTTTCGGTCCCGCGCCGCCGGCGGTCCCCACCTTTCCATCGCGTCTGCCGCTGCTGTCGCTCGACCGGATCATGGCAAATCGACACGGAATGATCTCAACCGTCGAAGCCCATGACACGCCGCTTTCGCGGGTCGCCTCCGATCATCTACCGCTTATAGGATTCGTTCGCCTATGATGTAGCTGCCCAGCCCCACGGATGGAGATCGGTTCAATGGGAAGCTCTCGTCTGACTAGCGGAGCCGAGCGGGGCGGCCCAGCGGCTTTGGTTGCGGGGGAGGCCGCTGGGCCTGACCAGCGAGCCTTCGGGGGGGCGTGCTCACGTGGCTGGTGAATACGTGAGTTAAAGCTAATGCAATCGAAACATGCGAACGAAGTACGTGTCGTTAATTCCGCTGCGCAGAAGCCATAAGGTGCCCCGCAATGGGTCAACAAGTCTGGCACGGCAGTTGCTTGGTCAGGTATGGGGGAATGGGGCGGAAGCCCGTCGCTTCGCAAATGTAGCGGCGGGTCTTCTGCATAGAGGTCGCGTCCCAGCCTACGCGCTGCCGTCTCGCTTTCCTCATCGATCGTTCGGACTGGCAGATAGGCGTTGGTTTCCAGCCACTTGCGCGGCACGATCTGAATGAGGTCCGACCGGCCAATTTCATTTCGGCCGCGATGGAGTTTAGAGCGTCCTCCGTCGAGGGCTCCAGCGGCACGTCGGCAACGTTTCTGAGCATCAATGCGGCGCGGCGCAGGATGATCTGCAGATCCGCCCCGCGACATAGCTGCGATGCGGTCGGCGGCGCTTTCAAGCTCTCCCGCAAAAGACAGGCGGGTCATTAGAGGGCCGAATGATCAGTGGCGGTGCGGCGCAAATTGCGACAATGCGGACCATCAAAGGCCAAGCACGGTTGTTGGCGGCGTTGATTTGGGCCTTCATCGTTTGTGGACGTTAGGAACGGAGTTAGGAACTAGCCTTGATAAAAATGGAAAAGGTAACTTAAATCAGTCACATAGCTTAATATCTGGCGGAGGGAGTGGGATTCGAACCCACGGTGGGCTTGCACCCACGCCGGTTTTCAAGACCGGTGCCTTAAACCGCTCGGCCATCCCTCCAAGTAGTTGACTTTAAAGTGCTTTCTGCCTCTTTGGGTTTGCTCAGAAGGCCGTTTGCTACGCACTTTGCAACTATATGGGTCTTTCGACTTGCGCTTATAGCTACCTGCAACGCCGCGTCAACTTGCTCTGCCGCGTCAGCCTGCATGCCGGGCATGACATGGGAATACAGATCCAATGTAATCCCGATGGTCGAGTGCCCAAGGCGTTCGCTGGCGACCTTTGGATGAACTCCGGCCGATAGCATCTGCGTGGCGTGGGTGTGCCGAGGTCATGAAAGCGGATGCGGGGCAGGGCGGTCTCGCCCAAGACGCGCACCCACTCATTGAGGAAGGACGAAAGAGATGAGTGGCGCATACGGGTAGCATATGATCGTGGACCGAACGTCCGCAGGGGTGGAAAGCAGACCCTGTCCCTATACCCGTTGCTGCCGCCAATGGCCGAGATGAGTGACCCTATGCTGTCATTCGGTTACTGCACTCTGCGTCCACAGCCGAAGCGCTGACGGGCCAGTTTTACGATGTAGCCAGCATCCATATCGCCATTTTCCTCGTGCAGCCCAAATGGGTCTCTAAGTTCGCTTTTTAAAGCCAATATTTCAACCAACGCAGCGCGAGCCGATGGCTGCTCTGGATCGTTTGGATCACAGAGTATCGTAACCAATTGGCAGCCCAGTTCATCATCTTGGAAGCCGCTCAGATAGTTGGGCGCGAGTTGGATAGCGGCCATACGGCTGTTCGTCCAGCCAACATCGGTTGGCGGCATGATGAGTTCGCGTAGAAGGGGTCGATAGCGATCAATAAGGCGAAGATAACGGCACAGCGCTTTCAATGCAGTTTCGCCATGCAAGTCTCGTTCTGGCCCATAGAGGTAGCTCTCAATCAGGACAGCATCCGACACGCTTCCACACCAACCCACAATGTACAAAGCTGACCCAACGTCGCCTCGACGCTCCAGAAGGATGCTGCGCGCGAACTCAAGCTCTTCGGCCGTGACCCGGCCTTTGGCAACACCTTGCGCTCGATTTCGAATATCGTCGATGTCCATAGCAAAGCGTAATAGCACACTAGTCGGCAGTCGGTTGCCCTATCCCGTCGTCAGTTCCTCGATGCTTAGGATTTGAGGATTTCCACGCAGAAGCATTGAGCCGCTTGGCGTCGACATCGGTCTTGGCCTTGGTCGCCTCAGCTCTCGCCAAGAACCCGGGCTCAGCGCACCCAGCGCGGGTCACAGCAAATGGATGTCTGGAAATCCAGCGCCCTGCGTCCTCTTCCTTGGTCGAGGCCCTGAGGTACGCTCGGACGAACATCGTGTTAACTGGCGGCCGTCGATGGCCGAGATGGGTGGAAAGCGGACTTCAAGCCGAGTATGTTGGGTCGATGAGAGACGATCTGATTTCTTGCCTCAAAGACCTCAGTGATGCTGAATATCAGCGGCTGTGCTGGGTTGAGCGTCGGTGCCCCGAGGGCCGAGAATATGACAATATACAGATCGTTATGCGCTTCATGCTGGATGATACTTGGTTCCTTTTCAGTCCAGAGGATGAGGTGGGACGAACTGTTGATACGATCGACCAAGCGAAATCCGTTCAAACCGTCAGCCGTTTGCTCTACGACCTTGACGTAGACTTTTCTGCTTCGGCACAGCAGTATATGGCCTCACCGAGCTGGAATGACGTGGTCGCATCGGCGAAAGAAGCGCTCGGGTAGCCGGCGGGTAGTGGGTCAGTTTGAAATCGTCCCGTTAACACTATCTAAATAAGCACGGATCGCTTTGGCAGTGGCCTCTGCGCGCGGGCGAGAAGTTGCTCTCAGACCTAGTCCCATATGATCGCATTCGATCTTCATGAGAAATTCGACAGCGTCGTCTACGATCCAGTCTCGGCGAAGCCGCCCTGCCGCCTCAAGTAGATACGGGTCATACTCATCTGCGAAGGGCTTTTGGTCCCAAACCTCGCCTTTCCCGAGCAAGCCTATGGGTCCCACTCGGAAAACCCGATATCTCGCAAGCAGGACAACTTCAAATGGCCATGCATTTCCACCGTCGTGGTTCTCCCTGATCGCGTTTCGCAGATTTCAAACTAACCCACTACCCTAATATAGGTGACCGCTTCATCCAATCGATGGACGAAGCCCATCAAGGGCCGGTGCTATTTTGGATGCATGTCGCGACCTTGCTTATCCCCGAGCCAGCTTGCTATCGCTATGCTCGCGATCAGCTTCAGCTATGCCGAAGCCGCGGACCGTAAGGTCGAAACCGCGGCGCCCGGTACGTACGCCAATTCGAAGAACCTGCCGGTTTGCACCGCCTCAAGCTCACTCTTCGAAGTCCTCGGTGACAAGTGTTTTCTCGTCAAAGGTTCGATGATCTATGGCGATATCGCCGAGCTCTCCCAGATAGCCACTTTGAGCCGGTAACCGAAGCAACAGCAACAACGGCACTAGACTGCCAATCTTCCGCTGCCTTACCCCGGCGCCTACATCGGGATGACATTTCCCGCGCTCAGAATATCTACCAAGACGATCCTCGACGCCATTGTGCATTACGACGCCGGTTTAGCTGACGTTGCGCACCAGGGTGATGACGCTGCGGCTCCAGGCTTCGCGATCGGGAGCGAAAAGCCCGTAATCCAGTATCGCGCCGTTCAGGCACGCGCGAATGCGATGACAATCGATCGTTCTAGCGCGCCTAGTGCAGATTGAGGCGCAAAGCGGGTGATCGCAGAGATCTGGTTCTGACCGAGTAGCTGCCATTCCATTAACGCATCTGAATGGACCGCTTCTGGCGCAAGATGCTCGTTCGTGCTGGTCAGAACGGGCGACCGCTCACCACCCTCTGGCGACGATGCCACCGTGCAGCGGCATTGACTGGTTCGGGTCAAGAGCTTGAATACGAGAAATGCGCTAACTGTGACGGCGGTGGTCACGGTGGCTCGAGTGTCAGCAGATGTGGTAAGGTTGAGTGTCGGCGAGTAGCAGAGGTCCAGCAACAATGACTTTGAGGCGAACCAGAGCTTACGGCCCATCCGGCTTGGTTCTAGCGGTTTGCGCTGTGTTTGCTTGGCAGAACGCCACTGCTGCTCAAAATTGCCACGCAGCCCCGACGCCTGGCGTCAATTGGCACGAGTGTGACAAGAAGCTTCTCATCCTAGAAGGACAGGACCTGAGCGGGGCGAACCTGTTCGGTGTTGATTTCACTTCGACCGACCTCAGGAACAGCAATCTCCTTGCGGCAAATCTTGAGAAGGCAACGCTTGTGCGTGCTTCCCTGGCCGACTCGACCGCCAAAGGCGCCCGGTTCGACAGAATCGAGGCCTACAGGACCGACTTCAGCCGTATGGACGCGCAGGGCGCTGTGTTTGCGAGCGCGGAAATGCAGCGCTCGAATTTCCAGGACGCCAATCTGACCAATGTTGATTTCACAAAGGCAGAATTGGGGCGTGCGCAGTTCCATGACGCCGATATCAGCGGCAGCCGCTTCTCGTTTGCCAATCTCGCACGGGCGGACTTCCGAGGAGCGACGTTCACCGCGCCGATAGACTTTGACCGCGCCTTTTTCTTTCTGACCCGTATCGAGGGCGTCGACCTTTCCAATTCGGCGGGTCTGTCCCAGTGGCAGCTCAACATGGCTTGCGGAGACGCCCGGACCGAGTTGCCTTCTGGCTTGACGAGGCCTGAAGATTGGCCCTGTCAATTCCAGCAGGAATAGTTGAACTTCTTCTTCGTCGCCTTCGCGATAGAGCATCACCTCCAATAGAGTTCTCAGCGGAAAAGTCTTTCCTACGCAGCCCTTTGGCGATCAAATGATCCAGCACAAACCCAATGGTTTGGTAGTGATAGTCGAGTGACATGTCTCAAGCCCCACAGCGAACGTTGATAGAACATGCTGCTACGTTTTTTGCAACGCAACGCTACGGTATTGGATGGGAAGACGTGGCAGGAAATGCGCTACCGCACCCGCAAACCGTTGACAGTGAAGGCCTTGGCAAGACGTGGCAGGATAGAGCGGGATGCCGTCAACCGAATTTCTAGACCGGTGCCTTAAACCGCTCGGCCATCCCTCTGCTCGTCCTGATCTCAACTCATACCTGTTGGCACTGCTGCGCCGCCTGGAGATCGTTCGCGCTTCATTGCTCTAGTGCGCCTAGTGAAGTCCTGTCAACCGGCCGTTGCCCGTTCCTGCCAAGGGCAGGGCATGGGCGCTTGACGGTGGGGCTGAAAGCAAGCCGAACAGCGCGCCGAAGGTCGAAAAGCGGTGATTTTCACAGCGATCACCGGGAAGATTTGTGCCACAATCTCGCCCGGTTCCGACCACAATCGGTTAATACGGTGATAAACAATTCCTGTGCACAAGGGATTGCGAATCAAGGTGGCGCTAGCGTTTGTCGAGTGGGTTTGACCCCGCCGACGATCAAGTTGCGGTGCCTTTGTTGAGAGGGGACAACCAAAAAATGCAAAGCACGGCGCGCCCGCGTCTTCGTCGCGCTTCCGCGTTCGCCTTGTTTGCCCTGTCGGCTGCCTTGCTGGCGGCTTGCGCCGCGCCGCCACAGCCGAAGGCGATGGTCAACAAGAAACCCCGCTCGAAGGAATATTTTTCCGAATCCGAATACGGCGTGAAGGCCAGCCCGCGCGTCACCTTCAAGATGTCGGGCCTGCAGCGTGGCGGCGGACGCGACCAGCTCGGCAAGCCCTATCAGGTGCGCGGTAAGTGGTATTATCCGAAGGAAGACAAGCGCTACGCCAAGATGGGTCTCGCCTCCTGGTATGGCGAAGCCTTCCACGGCAGGCTGACCGCTAACGGCGAAGTCTACGACATGACACATCTGACCGGCGCGCATCCGACAATGCCGCTGCCGAGCTATGCGCGCGTCACCAATCTGAAGACCGGCAGCTCGATCATCGTGCGCGTCAACGATCGCGGTCCTTACCACGAAGGGCGCATCATCGATGTGTCGAAGCGCGCCGCCGAAATGCTCGACTATGCCAATATCGGCACGGCCAAGGTGAAGGTCGAATATGTCGGGCGGGCGCCGCTTGACGGCAATGATGATCGGTACCTGATGGCCTCCTATAATCCAGGCAACAGGGTGCCGGATCCGTCGGACGGCTTGCCCTCCGGTGTCATGATCGCCATGGATGGACCATCGCCGAGTACGGCGTTGGTCGCCGCCGCTCCATTTCCCGGCCAGTTGACGAATTCCGCATCGGCACAGCCTGTCATTGCGGCGCAGGCGCCGGCCTCCGGCAATGTGACGCTGCCCGATTTCGGGCCGATCGTGCCGGAACGCCCGCAGATCAATCTGCCGGCGCAATCGCCGTTCAGCGTAGCGTCGCTGTCTTACGCGGACGAACGCGTGCAGCGCGCCTCCAATGTCTTTGCCGCGCTGGATGGCGCCGGAATGTCGCCTGCCGAAATCCTTCGATCGTGGAAGCGGCAAACTCCTCCGGCCGCTTCGGCCACGTCCTATATCGCGGCTGGCTCGTTCGAGGATACCGCCGAGGCACAGCGTGTGGCAGCCCGGCTTTCCAGCTTCGGCAAGACCGAAATCGAGCGCTCCGAATTCGAGGGCAAGGACTGGTATTCGGTCAACCTCTATCCGGACGGCCATGGCAGCCTGGACGAGATGCTGCAGGCGGCATGGTCGCATGGCGCACCGGACGCGCTCGTGGTTCGGAACTGACCGGCAAAACCTGAAGTTTTGCCCTGTTGTCCATCGCGCGGTTGATCGGCCGGGACAAAGCCTGATAGCCTAGAGCTTGCCCAGAAATACCGGCTGACAGGTCGAACTTCTCATGAAATCTCGCTTCGCCGCGCCTCTCGCCGGGCTTCTGGGTTTTGGCCTCCTGCTGCTTTCGCTGGCTCCGGCCGCGGCGCAGCTTTTCGAGACCAAGGCCGGGCAGGCCTTCATGATCGATGCTGAAACCGGAACGGTGCTATTTTCAAAGGATGCCGACAGGCCGATTCCGCCGGCGTCGCTGGCCAAGCTGATGACGATGGAGGTGGTGTTCAACGCCATCAAATCGGGCCGCGTGACGCTCGACGACACATTCGTGGTGAGTGAAAACGCATGGCGTACGGGCGGGGCGCCATCCGGGACGTCGACAATGTTTGCCAAACTGAAGTCAACGATCCGGCTTGAAGACCTGATCCAGGGCGTGACGGTCCAGGCAGCCAATGACGGCTGCATCATCATCGCCGAAGGTTTTGCGGGATCGGAGGCGAATTTCGCGACTGAGATGACCGAGCGCGCAAGGCAGATTGGCCTCGAGAAATCGACATTTGTCAATTCAACCGGTCTGCCGGCCGACGGTCAGCAAACGACAGTTCGAGAGCTTGCGCTTCTGGCCCTGCATATCTGGCGCTCGTACCCGGACCTCTATCGCTATTACGGCCAGAAGGATTTCACCTGGAAC
>NZ_RZSX01001560.1:0-625 GCF_004023105.1 Mesorhizobium sp. M5C.F.Ca.IN.020.32.2.1
CATTCATGACGAAAGCATCGTTGACTGAGACGCAGTAGATCGCGTCAATTCGCAGTTCCAGAAATTGATCATAGAGTTTTTCGAAATCGGGCAGTTGGAAGGTCGAGCAGGTCGGGGTGAAGGCGCCAGGCAGCGAGAACAGGATAACGCGCTTGCCCCCGAAATAATCGTCGGAGGTCTTGTTCTCCCACCGATAAGGATTTGGCCCCCCGATCGACTCATCGCGAACACGCGTGCGAAAGGTCACGAGAGGAACGTTCTTTCTATCGGTCATTGATTTGCTCCCAGGCCAAAGTGGTACGGTGCATTTTTCGGTTAAACTGAAGCGGCATCGACTTCGGTGGACAGTTCCGGCAGCCTTTCGCCCTGGCGTGGTTGCCTCGGACCAGTCTTGTGCAAGACCGCCCCCGAGCAGGGACGTTTAACGGCGACGAGCTTCCAGTTTTCCGCGGGGACGGGGAATGTTTGCTCGCGTGCTTTATCGAGCTTTGAGAGGTAGGCATGGTCTCCAACCGTGGTTTTGACTGCGTTCTAGCGACCGAGTCGCAAGCGCCATGCCAATTGACCCCATGCCTTGGGTTCACTTCGGTTTTTGCAGCAACTTTCGTGTTGTGCAGTAATGCCG
>NZ_RZSX01001561.1:0-621 GCF_004023105.1 Mesorhizobium sp. M5C.F.Ca.IN.020.32.2.1
GCATTCGGGGTTATCCCGGCGGCTGGATGGACCCGTCGGGCGGTGTCCTCAATCCGGTCGAATACGCACGCGGCCTCGCTGACGCGGCGGAAAAGGCCGGAGCCCGCATCTTCGAGCATACGCGCGTTGCATCGATCGATCGCAACGGGGATGGCTGGGCTTTGAAGACGGAATCGGGTTCGGTGTGTGCTGGAAAGGTGCTGATTGCCACCAACGCCTATGGCGGACCACTGAACCGCGCGCTGCAGCGAACCTACTTTCCTCTGAAAATCTTCCAGATCGCGACGGCTCCGCTGCCGCGCGAATACCGCACCTACCTGCTTCCAGGCGGGCAAGGCGTCGGCGACACCAGGCGCAATCTTTTCACCGTCCGCTTCGATAGCGAAAACCGGCTGATAACCGGCGGCATGCATAGTCTTGGTCCCGGCGCCGACGCGCGGGTGCCGCATGCGATCTGGCGTCGGCTTGCAAAACATCTCGATCTCCCGGAAATCCCGCCGCTCGCCTACAGCTGGTCGGGGATGGCCGCCGTCGAGCCCGACTTCCTGCCGCATCTCGTGGATCTCGGGCCTGGCCTGATCGCGGGCTTTGCCTGCAACGGACGTGGCATTGCCATGACGA
>NZ_RZSX01001562.1:0-619 GCF_004023105.1 Mesorhizobium sp. M5C.F.Ca.IN.020.32.2.1
GTCCTTCACCAGCCCCTGGCAATCGTCGAAATTGCCTTCGACCGCGATTGCATGGACATTTGCGGCAGAGGACGTCGTCATCTGGCGCTGCTGCACCGGCGAGACCCGGCCGTGCGGGAAAAGAACGAAGATGTCGGTGCGATTGCGCCCGGCGAAGGCATCGATGGCGGCCCCGCCGGTATCGCCGGACGTGGCGCCGACAATGGTGGCGCGCTGGCCCCGCTCGGCAAGAACATGGTCCATCAGCCGGGCGAGAAGCTGCATGGCCACGTCCTTGAAGGCAAGCGTCGGGCCATGGAAGAGTTCCAGAACGAACATGTTCGAGCCGGTCTGCACCAGCGGGCAGACCGCCTCGTGACGGAACGTCGCATAAGCTTCGCGCACCAGGCGTTCGAACACCTGCATCGCGATCTCGCCGCCGACAAACGGCGACAGCACGCGGATGGCGAGGTCGGGATAGGCAAGGCCGCGCATGGCGCGGATCTCTGCCGCCGAAAACTGCGGCCAGATATCAGGCACATAAAGCCCGCCATCGCGCGCCAAGCCCGCCAGCACCGCGTCGGAAAATCCAAGCACGGGCGCTTCCCCGCGGGTACTCACATATTGCATCGTCATGTTC
>NZ_RZSX01001563.1:0-614 GCF_004023105.1 Mesorhizobium sp. M5C.F.Ca.IN.020.32.2.1
CTCGAGGGCGGCCTGCCGCCTTCCACGCCTGCTGCAGTGATCGTCGCCGCGACGACGCCGCAGGAGCGCATCGTCGTCGCCACGCTCGCCACCATCGCCGAGGAGGCGGCCGCCGCCGGGTTGACCTCGCCGGCGCTGATCGTCGTCGGCGGCATCGTCGCGATGCGTGCGGCATTGGCGGGCGAGCCATGACCCGCGCGATCATCATCGGCGCGCCGCGCTCGGGCTCGGGCAAGACCAGCGTCACCATCGGCATCTTGCGCGCGCTGGCCCGGCGCGGTGTGAAAGTGCGTGGCGCCAAATCCGGGCCGGACTATATCGACCCCGGCTTCCACACTGCCGCGACAGGCCTTTCCGGCGTCAATCTCGACAGTTGGGCAATGCCGCCCGCCTTGCTCAACGCGCTAGCCGGTGACGCAACTGAAGATGCCGATTTCATCTTCCTCGAAAGCGCGATGGGCTTGTTCGACGGGATTCCCGCTGCTCCAGGCCGCACCGGCTCGGCCGCAGATCTTGCCCGGCTTTACGGCCTGCCGGTGCTGCTGGTGCTCGACGTTTCCGGGCAGTCGGCCACGGCGGCGGCCGTCGCCAAGGGTTTTGCTACATATGATCCC
>NZ_RZSX01001564.1:0-611 GCF_004023105.1 Mesorhizobium sp. M5C.F.Ca.IN.020.32.2.1
CTGACGAACAGCGCCTCGCCGATCATCAGGGAATCGTAGCCGCGGATACGCCCGAGATATACCGGATAGAGATAGGTCAGACCGTAGAGACCGATGCCGATGACGAAGGAGAACAGCGAGCCGAAAGCGAAGTTGACGTTGGTGAAGGCTTTCAAATCGACAATCGGCTCCTCGGCGGTGAAGGCGCGCCAGAAGAACAGCACGGCGCCGGCCGTCATCAGGGTGGCGCAGATGAACACGGCCTGGTCCTGAAGCCAGTCGTTGTTAGGACCTTCCTCGAGCACGTATTCCAGCGAGCCGAGGAAAGCCGCCATGCCGGCAAGGCCCCACCAGTCGAACTTGCGGAACAGGCTGAGATTGGGCTTGTCGAAGTCGATCAGCGACCACGCCGCGGCGGTCACCAGGATGCCGGGCACCACATTGATCAGGAACAGCCAGTGCCATGACGTGGCATGGCTTATATAGCCGCCGACGGTCGGGCCGATGGTCGGCGCCAGCGTCGCAACCAGGCCGATCATCGGCGACACCATGGCGCGGCGCGACGGCGGGAAGATTGTGAAGGCGGCAGCGAACACGCTCGGGATCATGCCGCCGCCGATGAAGCCCTGGAT
>NZ_RZSX01001565.1:0-610 GCF_004023105.1 Mesorhizobium sp. M5C.F.Ca.IN.020.32.2.1
AGATTGAGACCGCCGTTTGTGTCCCTGTTTTTCAGATGAGCGTTTTCGTGAGCAAGGATTGCCGAAAATGCCTTTTCGTCGGTCACGGCAAGCAACGGGATACCGACGGTCAAGATCGCCCGACGGCCAAGCAGACCCAGAAACGGGCGCTCTTCCCCAATGCTGGCGTTCAGATCACTGCTTAGCACAATCGTCGTCTGGCTGGCGCGATGTTTGCCAGCCACGCTTTCCCACACTGCCCACAATTTTGGCGCCGAGTCCCGAGTAATACCTTCCACCCTGCTAGGCCGAAACCCGGCAAACAATGCTCCAATTAACAGAACGAAAGCCAGCATTGCAGCCGGTACGGCAATAACACCGCCCGCGATAGCCGCGAGCGGATGCCGGTCAAGGAGCAGCAGCCACAGGAGCACCGGGCAGAAAAGCGGCAGAACAAAAAGCAGGACGGCAAACCTGCCGAAGTGCTCTCCCGTGTAGAGGACCAGGCGCGACATCAGCGTCTCACAACGGAATGTTGTCGTGCTTCTTCCAGGGGTTCTGCATATCCTTGTTGCGCAGCATGCGGAGCGCGCGCGCAATGCGGCGGCGGGTCGAATGCGGCATGATCACC
>NZ_RZSX01001566.1:0-608 GCF_004023105.1 Mesorhizobium sp. M5C.F.Ca.IN.020.32.2.1
GACTTCACGCCGTCCGCGGGCTTGTCGGTCACCAGGTTGACACCGGTGTCGAAGAAATCCTTGCCTTCGGTCGGCTTGGGCTTCGTCCCGTCCTTGGCGAAAGCGGCAATCGCTTCGATGCCGAGTGCCGCCATCTGCAGCGGATATTGCTGTGAGGTCGCACCAATCACGCCCTCGGCGACCGACTTCACGCCGGGGCAGCCGCCATCAACCGACACGATCAGCACATTGCCTTCGAGGCCCACGGCCTTGAGCGCCTGGTAGGCGCCGACGGCTGCCGGCTCGTTGATGGTGTGGATGACGTTGATGCCGGGGTCCTTCTGGAGAAGGTTCTCCATCGCCTTGCGGCCGCCTTCTTCGTTGCCGTTGGTGACATCGTGGCCGACGATACGCGGATCGTCCTCGTCGCCGATCTTGTTGGGGTCTTTCACGTCGATGCCGTAGCCCATCATGAAGCCTTGATCGCGCAAGACGTCGACCGTCGGCTGCGAGGGCGTCAGGTCGAGGAAGCCGATCTTGGCATCCTTCGCCTTGTCGCCGAGCGTCGCGGCGGCCCAGGCGCCGATCAGCTTGCCGGCCTCCAGATTGTCCGTCGCAAAGGTCGCGTC
>NZ_RZSX01001567.1:0-607 GCF_004023105.1 Mesorhizobium sp. M5C.F.Ca.IN.020.32.2.1
GGACAAGCTTGACGTGATCTTTCTCACCGACGTAAAAAACATCCAGTACTTCACCGACTTCCGAGCGGTGAGCTGGTACTTCAACTCGAGGCCGTTCTTCGTTGTCGTAACCGCCAATGACCTCATCCTGTTCGGGGCGGACTACGAGGAAGTTCATGTGAACAGCAAGCCTCGCGGATTCTCGGCGCTCTATTATGCGGGTTACGCCGATCAGGGGGCCGCCCGTGTTGCGGGCTCGATCCGCGATCTCTTCAAAGGAACCACGCCGAGGATCGCGATCGACTATGGCGATGAGATGCTGGGCCGCGGTTCTCTGCCCTTGATCGAGGCGTTGCGTGGATTGGCCGCAGGGGGCACGGTCAAGACTGCCTCTCCGACGCTTTGGCGCGTTCGCCACATCAAGACGCGCTTCGAAGCAGAGATGAAGCGTACGGCCTTTTCCATATGCGACGGTGCATTCGACGACGTGATTGCCGAGGCGCACATCGGCATCACGGAGATCGAGCTGTGGCGCAAGCTTCAGGCGAAGACCTTCCTCAACGGCGCGGATGAGGCAAATCCGCTCCCGGTTATTTTCGGCAAGGGTGATTTCACATATGGGCGCCCC
>NZ_RZSX01001568.1:0-606 GCF_004023105.1 Mesorhizobium sp. M5C.F.Ca.IN.020.32.2.1
GGATCGGACAGGAATTCCCTGAGATAGCGCCACATCGGCTTGAATTCTGTGCCGTCGGGCGTGCCGAGATTAACCAGCATGACGCCGATCCTACCCGCCCCGACCGGCGGCTGTCCTGCCGGCGGCGGGCCGAGGACCTTCGCAGCCTTGGGATCGACAGGGTTGGAAAGCGTCATAAGGGATCTCCGGACACCGCGCGAAACTAGCGATGCCGCGCCGGTTTTCAATGCAGCGTCTGGCCGCACCTTATCTTACCTCAGGGGGAAAGCAGAAAACCCGCCCGGTTACCCGGACGGGTTTTCCAACAATGACGGAAGAATTTAGTTTGCGGCCGGGATGGTCAAGGTCACGCCGACGGGAAGGCGGCGCGCCTCATAGTCCTTGTTGGCGTCGGAGATCGTTTTCCACTTGGCGCCATCGCCATAGGCTTTTTCCGCCAGATCCCAAAAGGTGTCGCCGGCAACGATCACATGGCTGCTTTCGGCCGGCTTTGCCGGCTCGGCAGGCGCAGCTTCGGCTGGCTTGGCTGGTTCCTGGGCCGGTTCCGCCGCAGGAGCCGGTGCCGCGGGCGCCGTCTCGGCTGGCTTTGCCGGCTCGGCAGGGGCC
>NZ_RZSX01001569.1:0-605 GCF_004023105.1 Mesorhizobium sp. M5C.F.Ca.IN.020.32.2.1
GTCGAGGCGATGAACGTCACCGGCTTCCAGACCGACGACCAGTTGGTCAATTCCGAATTCGACGACGCCACCAAGACGATCTCGTCCCTCAACAAGTGGCGCGGCGTCGGCGATGCCTCATCAGCCGGGACATATCTTTTTCGCAACGGCAATTTCTCGCTGGTGCAGTACGATGTCGACGCCTCCTACGACGGCGAGATCAACCCGCAGACGGTGGTGGACTACAACACCGCGCCTTGAGGCGCGGCGCGCTTCAAGTTTTTTCTTGATGCATGTCGTTGTCCCAAAACCGCTACACACTTTTGGGCGACATGCATTAGGGCGCCTTCGACAGCATCCAATTGAGCGTGCCGCGCCAGTCGGTCATGCGGATCGGCGTGCCGTGCGTGCCGGTCTCGAAACGAACAAAGCGGGCCGGATAGGTTTTCGATTTGGCCAGGATCGAACGGAAGAACGCTTCCTGTTTTGCCACCGGAAATACCGGATCCTTGCTGCCGTGGCCGAAGAAGACCGGGACACGGCGCTTAAAGCCTGGGCTCGAGAAGAAACTTTCATCCCACAGCGAACCGAGCAGCAGCAACCCGTCGATGCGGCCGCCCGTATCC
>NZ_RZSX01000156.1:0-9313 GCF_004023105.1 Mesorhizobium sp. M5C.F.Ca.IN.020.32.2.1
ACGCAGCACACTACCGGTCCTGATCGATGTCTGGGCGCCTTGGTGCGGCCCCTGCAAGATGATGGCGCCAGCCTATGAAGCGGCAGCCAACGAATTGGAGCCGCATATTCGACTGATCAAACTCACCGACAATGAGCAGACCGCTTCAGCCAGGCTCGGCATTCGGAGCATCCCGACCATGATCCTCTTTCATGGCGCACGCGAGTCGCACGGGTGTCGGGCGCAATGAGGGCGGGGCAGATCGTCAGATGGGTGCGCGATCACCTGCCAACGGCCGCCGCCTGAAAGAGCGCAGGATCATGGATTCCCTCATCTTCCGGCTCGGGCTTGCCCTGGCAATCGGCCTCCTCGTCGGATTGGAGCGCGGCTGGCGCGAACGGGACGCGCCCGAAGGAAGCCGGACGGCCGGTATCCGTACTTTCGGAATATCAGGGCTGCTCGGCGGCCTGATCGCAGCACTGGCAGACGCGCTGGATGCGGTCTCGGTGTTGGTTGGCGGATTCATCGTCTTTGCGGCGATTTTCGCGTGGTACAAGGTGCGTGAGGCAGCCCATGATGAGGATTTCAGCGTTACGGGGGTAATTGCGGCCTTGGCGTGTTTGCGCTCGGTGCGCTCGCCGTCGTTGGTGACTGTCGAGCGGCAGCGGCCGGCGGGTCGGCGCTTGCAGCGGTCCTTACCAGTCGCGGGATACTGCACGGCCTGTTGAAGCGGCTCACCTGGATCGAACTTCGTTCGGCACTGATCCTGGCGGTGATGACCGCGATTGTCCTGCCGCTGCTGCCAAACCGGACGCTTGACCCATGGGGCGGTTTTAATCCCTGGAGGTCTGGTTTCTCACGGTGCTGATGGCGTCGATATCGTTCGCCGGTTATGTCGCCATTTGCATCCTGGAAAACACGCGTGGCCTCCTCGTCAGTTCGCTCGCCGGCGCCATCGTATCTTCCACCGCCGTGACCTTGGCGCTTGCCCGCCGCGCGACATCGGCAAGCAATCCACTGCCGCTCACCGGAGCGGCTTCGCTGGCGGCGATGGTCTCAGTGCTACGTGTTTGCGTTGTGGTTGTGATCATTGAGCCAAGCTCCTGCGGTCGTCATCCCGGCGATTGCCGCGGCGATCACCTTCGCGCTTTGCCGTCGTCGCCACCGCCAGCGCCGCATTGGCGGCTCAGTTCGGCGGGCGCGGCCTGCTGGCGAGTTCGGCATTTGCAGGCACGTTCGATGTCGATGTCTCGGTTCTCGGCGCATTGCGTCTGGTCAAGCAATCGGTCGCCCTCGAGACGGTGGCCCAGGCCGTGCTTGCCGCGCTGGCGGCGAATGCGATCGGCCGCGTGTCTCTGGCAGCGTTCGCCGGACCGGTCCGGTTCTGGCTGCCTCTGGTTGGCGTGACCCTGATCGCCGCGTCGGCCGGGTATTGCGCCATGGCGTTGCTGCCAGCTTTCTGACGGCTCCTGCATCGAAGGACTTGATGCGGATCAAGGTCAGATCCTGCCAGGGCGCTATAAAACTCCGACAAAGGAGTAAGCCATGACAAGCTTGAAAGACCTCAGCGCGAAATTCCGGCACATCCGATTGCTGCTTGCCCGCGAAAAGGGCCATCCCACGGGGGATCACGAGGAAGGCTATGACGTTCTCGCTCCTTTGGACAGCGATGGCCGGATCGACGCACACGAGTGGAAGGAGCATCGGGGCGCTTGTCGTGTCCGTCGCTTTCGTACCGGTGAAGACGACCTGATCGGCCGTTTGCGGCGTAAGCCCGGCGGACAGTGGTATTTCGACTATGCCGAAGGCGACCGCGACGACGATATCGGCTTCCATCTCGGTGACGAACGTTTCGTGACCGGTGAATACGTGTCGATCGAACGCAACGGAGCCATGCACACCTATCAGGTGGCACGGGTCGAGAGGCCATAACGACCTCAACACAAAGCGCTCTCGGAGCAACTCATGTCGCGACGCATCCTGGTTGTGGTTGGACATCCCGATCCGTCTCCGGATCGGCTCTGCCGTGGCCTTGCAAAGGCCTATGCCGAGAGTGCGGAGCAGGCGGGACATGTCGTGCGGCAAATCGATCTGGCAGAGCTCGATTTTCCTATGCTGCGTACGATGCAGGAGTTCGAACACGGCGCGATACCCGACAGCCTCAAGGATGCCGCCGAAGCGATCGTCTGGGCGGCGCACATCGTGTTTTTCTTTCCGCTTTGGCTCGGAACCATGCCGGCCTTGCTCAAGGCTTTTCTGGAACAGGTCATGCGGCCGGGAACGGCCTTTGCCTACCCGGACAATGGCGGCTTCCCCAAGACACTGCTTCGCGGCCGCTCCGCCCGTATGGTGGTGACGATGGGCATGCCCTCCATTTTTTACCGGCTTTGGTTCCTTAGCCACGGCATTGCGGGCATGCGGCGGAACATTCTGCGCTTTGCCGGCATCAGCCCGGTGCGCGAAACCCTGTTCGGCATGGTCGCGGGCGCCAGCGATGCGACGCGGGCGAAATGGCTCGGACAAATCCGCAAGCTCGGTGAGCGGGCCAGATAGTCCGGTTGGAGTCGATCACGGCACCAGGACGGCACTTTGCCGCCCTTGCGCACAGCACGCAACGCGATCGGGACCAAGTCACCGACGGGAGCGAAGATGATCGCGGCGTGACGGGTAAGCTCAGTGATGGATACGGCGGCGAACCCGGAGTTTACACAAAAAGGTACCAGAACGGCGGGAAGGGTAGTAGGAATCCTATCCCGAGCAAGATGAGCGCTGCGACGTTGACGGTGCGCATGTTCGCCGTTTCCCTTTGCCAAATCCGTGACAGCCCGTACCAAGCAATCAGCCAAACGATGATTGTTACGGACGTCTTGCCGGAGAGCGGGCCGACAGGATTGTAGAAATTCAATAGACCCCGCAGTCCGGGCGACAACTCGGACACGAATGCTGGAACGCCGATGGCAGCACAACCGATGCCCGCTGCCAGAATGGCCGCAGCTCCGGGGCCATTCGGGATCGTCTCAACGGTCTTTCCAAACTCGACCGCATTTTGCGACGTAGTCATGGCACTTCCTCCTGCATCAGAATGATCACATCGCCACCCCGTATCGGAGCGTATTTGTTCAGGAATGCACCGAACGCTCCGGCGATTCCCGTGGCGACAAAGGCAGCCACGGCGAAACTTAGTACGGAGATGCGCATGTTCCGGGGTTGAATGATTGCTCGCCCGTAATCCTCAAAGCTGCGTTCGATGCCGTTCAACTTGAGCGTGGAAGGCCCAGGACCCTCGCTTGCGGTGATGCCCGAGCAGTGTTCGCCGTAACCCTGGAATCCACGCGGATTTTCGACGGCGTAACGCTGACGGACGAAGGTGGCGCGGCGGGTGTTCTCGAATAGTCGCTTGCCTTGCTGCGCATGAAGGCATCCTGCACGCCGCGAAAATCGATCCAGACGTGCGAAAGCTGGTGGATGAATAGCGGTCCCGCATAGAGGTAGTCGTAGCCGTAACAGTTCTCCCATCGGAAGGTCGCGGTCCATGCACTGTAGCTGCTCGGGGGCAACGGGTGTGTGGGCGAACCCTTTGCAGTCATCACATCCTTTGCTCTCATCTGCCTCATCCCGTGCTCAGTTCAAGTGAACAGGCGCCCGAGCACCAATCGACAATATCGTAGCGTAGCCGCCCCCGACCTCCTTTGAGGCAAATCAATACCGGCTCCGAACCAGCTGATCCGGGCGGCTTGAACGGTCACCCCCCACGACTTGTCTATAGCGGAGCTGGCACGGGTGACGGCCTTGGGATCCCCGTTTTGATTTGCGTCAATGTCGCGCTCATCTCGACGGGTGACTGTGGCATGCAACGCGACAAATGCCTCGAACGTCCGATCCTCAGCGGCCATGGCTGACACCGTCTTCACCGCAAGAGCGCTGACCAAAACCTATGTTTCCGGCGAAACGCGAGTACTTGCCCTACGCGCGCTGGACCTGGAAATCTTCGCTGGAGAAGTGGTTGTTCTGCTCGGCCCGTCGGGCAGCGGAAAGTCGACCCTCCTCAACATCATGGGCGGACTTGACCACGCCACAAGAGGCCAATTGTACTTCAGGGGCCTGGAGCTGACCAACCTCGATGATCGAGGCCTTACGGCCTATCGTCGCCAGCACGTAGGGTTCGTGTTCCAGTTCTACAATTTGATCCCCAGTCTGACAGCCTATGAAAACGTTGCACTGGTTACCGAGATCTCCGATCACCCGATGCGTCCCGACGAAGCCCTCGCGCTTGTCGGGCTCGAGGCGCGGATGCACCACTTCCCTGCACAGCTCTCGGGCGGCGAACAGCAACGCGTGGCTATTGCCCGGGCGATAGCCAAACGGCCGGAGGTGCTGCTCTGCGATGAGCCGACGGGCGCCTTGGATTCGAAGACAGGCATTCGGGTGATCGAGGCACTGCTGGGCATCAATGCGCAGCTCGGCACCACGGTCCTCATCATAACGCACAACGCCAGCATCCAGGACGTCGCCGACCGCGTGCTGTTCTTCGCCGACGGTCAAATTTCCAGAATTCACAAGAACGAGGCGCGCCGAACTGCCGCCGAGCTCGTCTGGTGATCCGATGCGCACCCTGGATATCAAGCTCTTTCGTGATCTTGTACGGCTGTGGGCCCAGGCGCTTGCGATCGCTCTCGTCATTGCCGGCGGAGTGTCCACAGTGGTTCTTGCTGTCGGCTCCTTGCGGTCTCTGGAGGAAACCCGAATTGCTTATTACGAGAGGCACCAATTCGCCGATGTCTTTGCGCTGGTCCGGCGTGCGCCGAAGACGCTGCTCACTCAAATTGCGGAACTCCCCGGGGTTGCTGCCGTGCAAGGGCGCATTGCCAAGTTGGCCCTGCTCGATATTCCTCAGTTTCGCGAGCCTGCAACTGGACAATTCATTTCGTTGCCTGAGGACGGTCAGCCCTCGCTCAATCGGCTGTACATACGGTTAGGCCGGATGCCCGAGCTTGGGCGAGGCGATGAGGTTGTAGTCACCGAGGGCTTTGCTAAGGCACATGCATTCAAGCCGGGGTCCCACTTCGCTGCCATTCTCAACGGCCGCAAGCGTGATCTCGTCGTCGTGGGTATCGCGCTCTCACCGGAACATATCTACGCCATAGGGCCGGGCGACCGCATGCCGGACGAGCGTCGCTTTGCCATCGTCTGGATGTCTGAAAAGGCTCTAGCCAGCGTCTACGATCTGGACGGCGCATTTTCCTCGGTCACTCTCAAGCTGATGCGGGGCGCTTCAGAAGGCGAGGTCATCACGCGCCTCGACGCCTTGCTCGACCGCTACGGCGGACGAGCAGCATATGGGCGCAAGGATCAGACCTCACACGCCTTTCTGGAACACGGGCTCGACATGCTCAGGAATATGAGCCGTACGCTACCGCCGATCTTTCTTTTGGTGGCAGCATTCCTGATCAACGTGACGCTTAGCCGGATCGTCGCGCTCGAACGCGAACAAATCGGTCTGCTGAAGGCACTTGGCTATCGGAACGCCGCCGTCGCCTGGCATTACATCAAATTCATCATCGTGATTGTCACGATCGGCGTCGTCATCGGCAGTGCGGCTGGAACGTGGTTGGGCACTTACCTAACAGAGATGTATGGCGACTTTTATCGGTTCCCATTCCTCGTTTTTGTCCAGAGCCCGGATATCTACGTCGTGGCTGCGGGGCTGAGCCTTGGTGCTGCGATCGTCGGCGCGGTGCGTGCGTTGCGCGATATCGTGACGTTGCCGCCCGCGGTTGCGATGCAACCGCCCGCCCCGCCTCGCTTCCGCCGTCTCCTGCCCGCGACCTTTGCTATGCGTAACGTCCTTTCACAACCGGCCGTGATGATGGTGCGCAACATCAGCGGCCATCCGATCAGGGCTATGTTTACGATAGCGGGCATGTCACTGGCGACGGGAATCCTGATCGCCTCGCTTTTCCTTAACGGCACCATGGAGGCGCTGATCGATGTGACTTATTTCATGTCCGACCGCCAGGATGCCACTGTGAGCTTTGTCGAACGGCGCCCGCTGAAAGCAGTCAATCAAATTGCGCGGTTGCCCGGTATTCTTGCGGCCGAGCCTTTTCGGGAGGTTCCCGTTCGCATACGGAATGGAAACATCGAGCGTCGGATCATGATCAGCGGAAGACCGCGCGATGCCGAACTCAACAGGATCATCGACACTGACCTGCATCCCGTCGTGCTGCCTGAAGCGGGCCTGGCACTTTCGAGTTGGCTCGCGCAGATTCTCGGGACACAGGTCGGCGATTTCGTCGAAATCGATTTGCTGGAAGGGCAGCGACGGACCGTCTCTCTTCCCGTGACGGCGTTGGTCGAGGATTATTTTGGCATCCAGGGAATGATGCATTTCGATGCCCTGGCTCGCTTGATGCGGGAGGCGCCTGCCGTCAACAGCGTGAGCGTAAGCCTCGACGCGAACGAGCGTGACCGATTTTACGACGCCATCAAGAGCATGCCGACGGTCAGCGGCGTCGCCCTGCAACGCGTATCGCTTGCGAACTTCCGTGATGCATTGGCCGTGTTGGTGACCACGATGGCAAACATCTACACTGGGCTGGCTGCCGTTATCGCCTTCGGTGTCGTCTACAACAGTGCAAGGATCTCGCTTTCCGAACGCGCGCGCGAGTTGGCCAGCCTGCGTGTCCTCGGCTTCACCCGGGGAGAAGTGTTGCGAATTCTGCTCCTTGAGCTGGCCGTGTTGACGTTGCTTGCGCAGCCGCCGGGATGGGCCATCGGCTACGGCCTCGCCTGGACATTGCAAACAAAAATGGCCGGCGAGTTGATGCGGACTCGTTTGATCGTGGAACATTCTACCTATGTACTTGCCAGCGCGATGGTGATTGCCGCGGCACTGTTCACCGCGCTCGTCGTACGCCGGCGGATCAACCAGCTCGACCTTGTCACCGTTCTCAAGACGCGAGATTGAACCCATGCGCACGATCTGGATAAAGCCAACCGTGGGGGCCATGGCCTTGGGTGTTTTGGCAGCTGCCGCGGTCTGGTTCGCATGGCCACGGCCGATCGTAGTGGATCTGGCGACGGTGACGGAAGGTCCCATGGAGGTCACCATCGACGACGAGGCCAAGACACGCGTCCGCCACGTCTATACGGTGTCCGCGCCAATCGCTGGAAAAGTCCTGCGAATCTCCCCGCCTCGCCATGTCGGGGACCAGGTCGCCGTGGACGAGACGGTGGCGGTGATGCAGCCGACCGTACCGAGCTTCCACGATGCCCGCACGCACGAAGAGCTGCAGGCGGCGCTGGCGGCAACCGAAGCGGCAATGGCGCTTTCGGAAGCCGAAGTTCGCCGGATCGAGGCGGCGCTCAAATTTTCGCGCACGGAGCTTCAGCGGGCGGAGGCCCTCGCCCGCACCGAGGCGATCTCGGTCAAAGTTTTGGACAAGGCGAGATTCGACGTCGAAACCAATGAAGCTGCGTTGGCAGGCGCCAGGGCGCAGGTCGAGGTACGGCGCCACGAGCGCTCAACCGTTGCGGCCCGACTCAGCGAACCGTCGGACGCCATCCCGCAATCGAATCCCGCCTGCTGCATCCAGCTGCGCGCCCCAATGAACGGCAGCATCCTGAAGATCATTCAGGAGAGCGAAGGAGTGGTGCAAGCAGGTGCCCCGTTGATCGAGATCGGCGATCCGCGCGACCTCGAGATCGTCGCCGACCTTCTGTCGACCGACACTGTCCGGATCAAGCCCGGCGCACCTGTCCGGATCGATGGCTGGGGCGGATCACCGATCCGTGGCCAGGTGACACGGGTGGACCCCGCGGGGTTCGTCAAGGTCTCCGCACTCGGTATCGAGGAACAAAGGGTCCGCACGATCATCGATTTCGTCGATCCTCCCGAAGCATGGCGGTCGCTCGGTCACGATTATCGTGTGATCGTGCATATCACGATTTGGAAGGCCGATGACGTCCTGACCGTGCCGGTGGGTGCCCTGTTCCGACAAGGAGACGACTGGGCGGTGTTCGCCGTAAGGGGCAGCAGTGCGCGGGCGACCATCATCAAGATCGGTCAGCGAAACAACCGGACGGCAGAGGTTCTGTCGGGACTTGCCGCAGGCGATCGCGTGGTGCTGCACCCGAGCGACAGGGTCACGGACGGCGTGACCGTCGCAGAGCGCGGTGGCATAGGCTGAAACGTCCCTTTTCGCCGGCAGCTCAGCCGCTTTCCATCGAAAGGCTTTCAAGGGTGGTAGGCGCGTGGACCCGCTCCCTAGTCCGGAAGAGTTACTTGCGCTGTAGCTAATGTAGTTACAATCTTACAAAGCCGGAAGCCGCACCGACCGGCGAAGCGCGACTGCTGTCGCTGGCGTCGATCGACCACGCTTTTGCCGGTGCGCTGGAAGGGAATTCAATGAGATTGACTATAATTTGCGCGGCAATTGGGATTGCCGGATCCACCGCCGCCGTTGCGCACGAGAAGAAGGTGGTGGTCGGAAAAACAGTAACGTCAGCCTGTTGCGATCTCGTCAGGCACGACCAAGAAAAAGCGGGGAACTGAGTTGGATTGCCGTTCAACCGGAACTGTCTCGGGCGCAACCCCGAAAGACGATTCAAAAGACAAATCGGAACCGCGCCTAGGCTTCGAAATGGTTAATCCTGGGATCATATCCATCTTTTAGTTTAATGATTGTGTGCTTCGCTAATTTCGACGCAGCAGAGGTCGCCAGAAGGATACGCAAGTGCCCAAGAAGGCGAAAGCCGCCATGATGCGCTGCCCTCCCCCTGCGACTGTTCCTCCGATGGGCGACAGCAACGAAACGACCTGTGAGGCGGTTCTGCCCCAAGCGGATGCTGTATCACGGTTTCGGGCCAACGGGTGGCGGGATGAGGCCGGCGCCAGCTAGGAACGTGCGAACTGCTATGCGAACATCCTGCTGATGTTCAACCAGAAGATGTCCGCCAGTGTCGTAGACGACCAGTTTGGCACCAGGGATCTTGGCTGCGGCGAACTCAGCTGCCGGCAGCGTGTTAAACAGGTCGTCGCGCGCAGAAATAATGATTGTCGGCGCAGTAATTACTTCCAACGGCAGTTCATGTACCTCGGGGGCGCTATCGATGTTGATTCCGGGGAAACGCAGCGACAACGGCTCAACGCTCTTGACGACGCTCATGACGCGGTCCCGCTCGGCCCGAGGCGCAGCCGCAACCAGCGCGGGCCGAACGCCGAGGAATCGAACGAGCACTGACGGTGCGATCTTCTCGGTGGCCCACCATGCGAAATCGCCGCCGGCATTGACGACCCAGAATACGAACTTGTTGCCGCGGCTCGCTTCTATCG
>NZ_RZSX01001570.1:0-604 GCF_004023105.1 Mesorhizobium sp. M5C.F.Ca.IN.020.32.2.1
GCAGAAGGCCGTAGAGAAACAGCGCGATCAGTGTCGGCTTCTCGCCAAAGCCGACCGCCGGCACGGCCAGCGCCAGCACCGCCACCGGCGGAAAGGTCTGGCCGATATTGACCAGGCTGCGCGACAGCGGCAGGAATTCGACGCCGGCCGGCCTGGTGACCAGGATGGCGAGCGCCACGGCAACGATGGTCGCCGCCACCGTCGCGCTCAGCACGGTCCGCAGATGCAGCAGCGTCAACGCCAAAAGGCTGCCCTGATTGTAGACTGCCGGCGCGTTGTTCTCGGTCAGCGGCTTCAGCAGCGGTTCGAACCAGCCGGGATTGGTCACGAACGCAACCAGCAACACCACCAGGACAAGCCTGAGCAGCGACGGAAGCCAGGCTTTTACACCGGCCTCTTTCACGCCGGCCTCGCTGCGCGTTTCACCAGCCCGTCCACCGTCACGCGGCCGAGCGGCTTGCCGTCGGCGCCTTTCACCGGCAGCGCCGGGCGGCCCGACCAGAGGAGTTCAGCCAGCGCGTCGCGCTGGCTGGCGTCGTCGGGGATCGCCTCGCCTTCGGCGGTGCCCGCCTCCACCGCGTCGCGCACGCGGCCGAGCGACAGC
>NZ_RZSX01001571.1:0-603 GCF_004023105.1 Mesorhizobium sp. M5C.F.Ca.IN.020.32.2.1
CCACACGCTGTCGGCGCGCAAGAGCGCACCATTTGTCACGCTGAGCGCTGCCAACATCACGCCCGAACGCATGGAGGTCGAGCTGTTCGGTACCGAATCCAACGGTGTCGAACGCAAGGTCGGCGCGCTTGAGGAAGCCCATCGGGGCATTCTCTACATCGACGAAGTGGCCGACATGCCGCGCGAAACGCAAAACAAGATTCTGCGCGTGCTGGTCGAACAGCAGTTTGAGCGGGTAGGAGGCACCAAACGGGTCAAGGTCGATGTCCGAATCATTTCGTCGACCTCGCAGAACCTGGAGGCGATGATCGCCGACGGTCGTTTCCGGGAGGATCTCTATCACCGTCTGGCGGTGGTTCCGGTCATGGTGCCGGGATTGGCCGAGCGGCGGGAGGACATCCCCTATCTTGTCGACAATTTCATGAAACAGATCGCCCGCCAGGCCGGTATCCGGCCGCGGCGCATCGGCGACGACGCGCTGGCGGTGCTGCAGGCGCACAACTGGCCAGGCAACGTCCGCCAGTTGCGCAACAACGTCGAGCGACTGATGATCCTGGCGCGCGGCGACGATATCGATGCACCGATCACCGCCGATCTTTTGCC
>NZ_RZSX01001572.1:0-602 GCF_004023105.1 Mesorhizobium sp. M5C.F.Ca.IN.020.32.2.1
CATCCCCTCACTGCCGCGCTTGACAAGCGCCGAGCGGCCGAGGCTTTCGGTGATCGCGGTGCGTCCGCCGGCATTGCCGCCGCGTGCGAACTGTCCGCCAGGAGCGGAGCCCTTGCCCTGAAAGCGCCCACCGGGCCGCGCATCTTGGCGCCCGCCTTGATAACCTTGGCGCGCGCTGCGCTGGGTGCCGAAAAAGCTTAGCACTCGCTCGCGCATTTCCTGTTGGTAGTGGTAGCGCAAGCTCTCATCACGGATGCGGCTGGTCAGTTCGCGCAGCGTCTTTTCCAGTTCCGCCCGCCGCTCCGGCGTGTCGAAGATGCCGCCGGCCGTTTCGCGCACCCATAAAAGGTCGGCAAGCGGCCGCGCCTCGGAAAGCACTGCGCGAAACGCGTCCGGCCCGTCGGCCTTGACCAGATCGTCGGGGTCCTTGCCTTCTGGCAGAAGCGCAAAGCGCACCGAGCGGCCTGCCTGAACCGCCGGCAGCGCCATGTCGGCGGCGCGCCATGCCGCCTTCAGTCCGGCCTGGTCGCCGTCGAAGCACAGCACCGGCTCGCCGGCCATGCGCCACAGGAGTTCGAGCTGGTTTTCGGTCAGCGCGGTGC
>NZ_RZSX01001573.1:0-602 GCF_004023105.1 Mesorhizobium sp. M5C.F.Ca.IN.020.32.2.1
GTCTTGCTGATCCCGGTCTCGGACAACGCCGCCAGGCAGCCGCCGACCAAGCTGCGCTTCAGGCGCGGCGAGACGATCGACGTCGAATCGGCGATCCGGGCGATCACCGTCAAATCGGCCAATGACGTGGCGGTCGCCGTTGCCGAATATCTCGGCGGCAGCGAACAGGCGTTTGCCGCGATGATGACGGCCAAAGCGCGCCAGATCGGCATGCGCAGCACCGTCTTCCGCAACGCCTCGGGCCTGCCGGACGCCGGCCAGCTGACGACGGCGCGCGACATGGCGGTGCTTGGCACGGCGCTGCGCGCCCGCTTCCCGCAGCATTTCCACTATTTCTCCGAGAGCGACTTCATGTTCCGCGGCAGGCTGGTGCGCGGCCACAACGACATGCTCGGCCGCGTACGCGGCGTCAACGGCATCAAAACAGGCTTTATCAGAGCCTCAGGCTTCAACATCGTCACCTCCTACGATGCCGACGGCCGCCGGCTGATCCTCGTGGTGATGGGCGCCGACAGCGCGCGCCAGCGCAACGACCACGTCGAAGCGCTGATCCAGCGCAACCTGTCGCCGGCATCGAACACGACGACAAGGTTGCTGTATGC
>NZ_RZSX01001574.1:0-600 GCF_004023105.1 Mesorhizobium sp. M5C.F.Ca.IN.020.32.2.1
GGCCAGCCGCATCATCAGGCTGGCGCCCGACGCAGCGCCCATCGTGCTGTCGCTCAACGGCTCGGCGCTCTATCTCGGCGTGGCGCTGGGCGCCGTCGTCGGCGGCACGGTGCTGCGCTATGGCGCGCCAGCCAATCTCGGCCTGGTCGCAGCAGTGTTCCCGATCCTGGGTCTTGGCGTCATGCTCGCCGGCCACCGGGCGGCGCGGGCGATTGCCATGCCGGCGGAGTAAAGTTCTGGCTACCGGCCGTCCGAGACCTCAGGGCGCAGCCGGCGGTATACCAAAATCCAGCGCGGCGATGTCATCCAGCGCCGCGCGCAGCCTTGCCGCCTGCTCCTTGCCGACTATGTCCTCGAAACGCTGCTGGGCGACGCGCCACAGCTTCATCGCTTCATCGAGCTTGATCAAGCCTTGCGGCGTCAGCCGCACGCGCTTGATGCGGCGGTCGTCCGGATCAGTGAAGGTCTCGAGATAACCGTCGCGGATCAGAGGCTTCAACGTGTGGCCGAGCGCCGACAGGTCCATGACGAGGGCCGCGGCAATGTCGCCCATGGCCGGCTCGTCGCCGATATGGATCTGGTAGAGCAGGCCCTGCTGCG
>NZ_RZSX01001575.1:0-600 GCF_004023105.1 Mesorhizobium sp. M5C.F.Ca.IN.020.32.2.1
GGTGCCGCCGATGCGGCATCTGCGCCGGCGCAAAGCGAACAGTCTTCGGCGTATGACGAGATGCCCGATGTCGAGACGGTCGATGTGCCCGAGCGCGTGGTGGCGCTGGCGGACGACCTCGATATTCCGGACCTCGACTTCAATGACGACCAACCGGCGGTGCCTGCCTATGACGATCTCGACACCGAGTTCGCCAGCCTTCTCACGGAAATGAATGCCGTAGACGTCGCTGCCGCCCCGGCGCGCAGCGCCGCCTATGACGACGAATCCTACAATGCCGGATTTCAGTCAGGGGCCGGATTTCAGTCAGGGGCCGGATTTCAGTCAACGGCCGGGTTCCAGTCAGCGGCCGGGTTCCAGTCAGGCTATGAGCCCGACCGCGTTGAAACGCGGACCTATGCAGCGAGACCCGCACAAGCGTCCGTCAGTGCATCTTATGCCGATGCCGCCAGCGGCTTCGATCTGGGCGACTTGCCCAACGGCCGGCCGGCTTCGCAGGCCGACGACTTTGGCTTGGACGAACTCGACTACGACCCCGAACTGGATGAGGCCATGTCAGTTCCCGGCTTGGCTGAGCACGATGCTGCGAGGCCGCGGAGC
>NZ_RZSX01001576.1:0-597 GCF_004023105.1 Mesorhizobium sp. M5C.F.Ca.IN.020.32.2.1
TCCCGGCAGTGCCGCTTCCGAGGACGAGGTGCCGAGCACCAGCAGCAGCTCTTCCTTGATGTAGCGGATCAGCGCCAGGATCGAGAAGCCGTTGTAGCGGGCAACGGCGCCAAGCACCACCAGCACGAACAGCAGCGCGGTCAGATAGAATGTGCCGATCAGCATCGCGAGGTTGGCGATCGAGCCGATGCCGTATTTGCCAATGGTGAAGGCCATGGCGCCGAAGGCGCCGATCGGCGCGGCCTTCATCAGAATGGCGACGAGGCGGAAGATCGGCGTGGTCAGTGCCTGCAGGAAATCGACGACCGGACGGCCGCGGTCGCCGACCATGGCCAAAGCGACACCGAACAGCACCGAGAAGAACAGCACTTGCAGGATGTCGCCCTTCGCGAAGGCGCCGGTGATCGTGTCGGGGATTACATTCATCAGGAAGCCGACAATGCTGGTGTCGTGCGCCTTTTCGGCATAGGTCGCCACCTTGGTGGCGTCGAGCGTGGCCGGATCGATATGCATCCCGGCACCCGGCTGGACGACGTTCGACACGACGAGACCGACTACAAGCGCCAGCGTCGAGAACACCAGGAAATAGATCATTGC
>NZ_RZSX01001577.1:0-597 GCF_004023105.1 Mesorhizobium sp. M5C.F.Ca.IN.020.32.2.1
GGCCGAAAGGCTGTTCCGCGCCGCTGTGTCGGCGTTCTGTTCGCTCACCCGCCCTTCGCGCCGGGAGATCGCGCAACTTGAGGATTTGACGCTTCCGCTTTTCGCCAATGTGTCGGTCGAATCGCGCCGCTACGTCGCCGCCGCCCTTTCCGAATGCGAATATGCGCCCGCTGCGCTGGTCCGGCGGCTTTGCGAGGAGCCGGTCGACATTGCCGCGCCATTGCTCATCCGCTCGTGCGCGCTCAGCGATATCGACCTGATCGCGCTGATCGGACGGCACGGCCTGCCGCATGCGCGCGCCATCGCGCGCCGCAAGGATCTGAACCCGACCATCGCCCAGCTGATCAGGGCGCTTGAAAAGCCGACGCTGGTGAGCGTGCGGCAGCCGGAGGCAATCGCCAAGACGGCGCCTGAAAGCGCCGAGATCGTCGCGCCCAGCCCCGACAGCCAGCAGGTACCCGGCGCCGCCGCCGAGAATGCACGGCGCCGGCTGCGGTCGTTGATGCGTGCCGATGCTGAGAGCAGCGGCGCGACCGTCAATCCGTTCGCCGGCGCTGAAACCTATGTCAAACTGCGCGAGACGGCGCTGACCGGAAA
>NZ_RZSX01001578.1:0-595 GCF_004023105.1 Mesorhizobium sp. M5C.F.Ca.IN.020.32.2.1
GCGTCGGGTCGGGCAGATTGTCGGCGAGTTCGGTCGCCGTCACCGTGCGGCCGTCAAGAATAGGCGTGCCCGCCTCCGGCCCCTTGCGGAACCGCCTGAGATAGTGCGGTCCGCCGGCCTTCGGCCCGGTGCCCGAAAGCCCTTCGCCGCCGAACGGCTGCGAGCCGACCACGGCGCCGATCTGGTTGCGGTTGACATAGATGTTGCCGGCATGGATGCCGTCGACGAAATGCTGGGCGCGGCCTTCGATGCGGGTGTGCAGGCCGAAAGTCAGGCCATAACCCTTGCGGTTGATCGCGGCGATGACCCCGTCGATATCGTCGGCGTCGAAAGTGGCGGCGTGCAGCACCGGTCCGAACACCTCGCGCTCGATGTCCTCGATGCCCTTGACCCGAAAGACATGCGGCGCGACGAAGCGGCCATCCTTCGGCGCTTCGAGCTTGGCGATCAGCCGGCCCTGCAGGCCCATGTCAGTGCAATAGTCGCGGATCGATTTTTGTGCCTCCTCGTCGATGACCGGGCCGACATCGGTCGAAATCCGCCAGGGATCGCCGAGGCTGAGCGTTTCCATCGCGCCCTTCAGCATCTCCAGCAT
>NZ_RZSX01001579.1:0-594 GCF_004023105.1 Mesorhizobium sp. M5C.F.Ca.IN.020.32.2.1
GACGAGGGAAGCGACATGACAGCTCCCGGGCTGAAGGCAACCGACTGGATCACCGGGCTTTTGATCTCCTCAGGCTGGCGCAAGCGGTTTTCGTCACCGGTGCTTCCCGGCGCGCTGCTGAAACGCTAATCGTGCAGGTTCCCTGTTGGTGCGGATCATGGACCTGGCGGAAGAGAACAGCGGCGAGACAATGCAGTGGGCGGCGATCACCGGCGTGATCGCCACCGTTTCGGTGTTCGCCATCGCGCAAGGGCTGAGCTATCCGCTGTTGAGCTTCATCCTGCAGCGCCAGGGCGTCTCGCCGGCCATGATCGGCCTCTCGGCGGCAATGACGCCGGTCGGCTTTATCGTCTCGTCGCCGCTGATCCCGGCGCTGGCGCGCCGGTTCGGGGCGGGGCGCACGGCGCTCACCTGCGCAGCTCTTTCCGCGATCATGCTGGCGCTGATCGGCTGGACGCAAAATGTCTATCTTTGGTTCCCGCTGCGCTTCCTGATCGGCGTGGTGACCAATCCACTCTATGTGCTGAGCGAGATCTGGGTGATCGCGCTGGCGCCGCCGTTGCGCCGCGGCCGCGTGATGGGGGTCTATTCCAC
>NZ_RZSX01000157.1:0-9302 GCF_004023105.1 Mesorhizobium sp. M5C.F.Ca.IN.020.32.2.1
GGCGGATATTGGCGCGGGGGGCGCGGATCGCCGCCGAATCGGGCGAACCGCCGCCCGCCGTTTCCGGCATGACCGGCTTCAGCACGCGCTCGCGCACCAGATGCCGGGTAACCTCGCCCTCGGCCTTGTTCAGATACCAGTCGGTCAGCCGGCGGATTTCCGCACGCTCCATCGGGTCTTCGGCGAACAGCCGCTTGTCGCGCTTCAAGACGCCGCGCGTCTCGTCGAGATATTCCGCGATGACGACCGCGCCGACAATCGGCACGTCGCCCTCGGCAAGCAGGATCGGCAGCGTGCCGGCCGGGTTCAGCGCCAGGAATTCCTTGCGCCGCATCCACGTCTTTTCTTCGATCAGCGCCAGCTCCTCGCCATACTCGCCGAAAGCGAGGCGAACGAAGCGGCAGGTGGCGAACATCGGGTGGTGGAAAAGCGTCAGCATGGTCCCGCGATAATAGAGCGCACTGGCAAATCGCCGGCTGCGCCGGTAAGTCTTGGCCGCCCCGAATTCAGGTGGCCGTCAGGGTGCTGCGACCTATAGGAGGAGTTCCGCGCCATGACAAGCAAGCCGTTCTTCAAAGCCCTCACTCGAACGCCGAGGTTTCCATGGAAAGCCAGACCTTCGTCGAAGCGTTGCTGCTCGGCATGATCGAGGGCATGACCGAGTTCATTCCGGTCTCGTCGACTGGCCATATCCTGCTTGCCGGCCATTTTCTCGGCTTCCATTCGACCGGCAAGGCATTCGAGATCCTGATCCAGCTCGGCGCCATACTGGCTATCCTCAGCGTCTATTTCCATCGTCTGTGGCAGATGCTGGTCGATCTGCCGCGTGATCGGGTGACGCGGCATTTCGTCCTCGGCATCCTCGTCGCCTTCCTGCCGGCCGCCGTCATCGGCGCCCTGGCGCATGGCTTCATCAAGACGGTACTGTTTGAATCGCCGAGGCTGATTTGCATCATGCTGATCATCGGCGGCGTGGTCCTGCTGTGGGTGGATCGCTTCAAGCCGAAGCCGCTCTACCATGACGTCGAGCGGTTTCCGCTCAGGCTCTATCTGCAGATCGGACTGTTCCAGTGCCTTTCGCTGATCCCCGGCACGTCGCGCTCCGGCTCAACGATCGTCGGCGCGCTGCTTCTGGGCGTCGACAAACGCGCGGCTGCAGAATTCTCCTTCTTCCTCGCCATGCCGACAATGGTCGGCGCCTTCGCCTTCGACCTCTTCAAGAACCGCAACGTGCTGACCAGCGCAGATCTGCCGGTCATCGCCGCCGGTTTCATCGCCGCCTTCGTCGCGGCGCTTATCGTCGTGCGCTTCCTGCTCAACTACGTCTCGCGCCACGGCTATTCGCTGTTCGGCTGGTGGCGGCTGGTCATCGGCACCGTCGGGCTGGCGGCGCTGTTCGTCTGGGGGTAAGGCGGCACAGTTAATTTGGCACGGTCGCCCTAGGGTCGGACCAATCACTCTGAACGACCGAGCTCAACCCTTCCTGGACGTTCACCCCACCACAATTCCGGAGGGAACGTCGCATCTGAGCAGACACCGGTGGTGTGGCATGGTACCGTTGCTAACAGGCGATATCTTGCAGGTGCGCCATGTCAGGGCACGAGCATTGGCAACTCGATGGCAGCGCGCCCGAGCTTTACCAGCGCTACCTGGTACCGGCGATCACTTCGATATGGGCAGCCGATCTTATCGATCGCGTGCAGCCAAAGGGCGGAGAAGCCGTACTCGACGTTGCTTGCGGAACTGGAGTGGTGACGCGCCTGGCTGCCGAACGGGTCACGACGGGACGTATCATCGGGCTTGATTTGAATGAGGGTATGCTCACCGTCGCGCGGTCCGTGCCGCACAAAGGTGTGCCAATTGAATGGCTGCAAGGCAGTGCCCTCGCACTCCCGGTTAATGACGGCGCGATCGACCTCGTTCTTTGCCAACTCGGTCTCCAGTTCTTCCCGGATCGAGCCTGCGCTGTCCGCGAGATGAAGCGGGTGCTGGTATCTTCGGGCAGGGTTGCGCTCAGCGTCTATAGCGCCATCGAACGCACACCCGGCGCAGAGGCGTTTGCAAGTGCTCTCGATGAGCGGCTAGGACCGGACGCGTCGAAGATCAAACGTGCCGAGCATATTTTTGCTGACGCGAATGAGGTCGGCGATCTGTTGAGGAAAGAGGGGCTGGATGACGTCGAACTCTACACCGTCACGAAAACGATTAGCTTTCCATCTGTTCTCGACTATGTACGTTTTCAGCTGATCGCTACACCCATGGCTGGCCTCTTGGCCGATTACCAGGCGTCCGAGCGCGACAGCGTGATAGAGGCGGTCGCCTCCGCCACTCGGTTGCGCCTTGATCCGAGCATGAGGGTCGATGGGCGCTTCTCGTTCCCACAGGAGGCGCATATCGCGATCGCAAGCAAACTCTGACGCAGATTTAGCTGCAGTTTCGGCTATTGGCACTGCTTGCCCGTTCCCGATGGACGAGGCGATGATAACATCCACCTATCTCGGCCATTTGCGGCAGGGCATGGTCTAGTCTCGCCCGTAGAAAACATTCTCGATATGCACCGGCCAGCGCCACGGCAGCACCGCGACCATGTCGAAACGCACCGACAATCGTCCATAGTCGGACTGTCGCGACAGCCAGAGATCGGCGGCGCTTTCGATGCGACGCTCCGATTCGTAGCGAACAGCCTCCATGGCTTCCATCAGTGTGCGGCGCGCCTTCACCTCGACGATCAGCACTAGGTCGCCGCGGCGCGCGATCAGGTCGATCTCGCCGAACCGCGTGCGGTGGCGGCGCGCCAGGATCCTATAGCCCTTCACCATCAATGCCGCAGCCGCCAGCCACTCGCTGTGGTGGCCGCGCCGATAGGCCCGTTGGCGGCTGGCGACCGGGCGTTCAGCCATCGCCGTCTTTCCCGCCCTTCCCGGCGTCCTTGCGTTCGGTGTCTTTGAGTTCAAGCAATCGCCGGTAAAGCGCCTGCTTCTGGCCGCCGGTCATCTTGGCGGCTTCCGCCGCCGCCTTGGAGGCCGGCATCTCGGCGGCAAGCGAAAGCAGAAGCCGGTCGATATCGGCCGGTTCGTCTGCCGCTGCTTCCGACGGGCCGACGCAGATGACGATCTCACCCTTCGGCGTGTCGGCCGCCGCGTAATGATCGGCGAGCGACTCTAAGGTGCCGGTCCGTATCTCCTCGAAGGTCTTGGTCAGCTCGCGGCCGATCGCGGCCTTGCGGGCGCCACCCAACGCCTCGACCATGGCACCGAGCGTTTCGGCCAGCCGGCGCGGCGATTCGAAGAAGATCAGCGTCGCCGGCACGGTCTTCAGCGCTTCCAGCCGCGTCAGCCGCTGGCCGGTCTTAATCGGCAGGAAGCCGGCGAACAGGAAGGCGTCGGAGGGTAGGCCGGAGGCCGTCAACGCCGCGAGTGGCGCCGACGGGCCGGGGATCGGCACGACGCGAATGCCCTGGTCGAGCGCTTCGCCGACCAGTCGGTAGCCGGGATCGGAGATCAGCGGCGTGCCGGCGTCCGAGATCAGCGCCACGCTCTGCCCGGCCAGCAAGGCTGCGATCAGTTTTGGGCCGGCCTCGCCGGCATTGTGCTCGTGATAGGCTGTGGTGCGGCGGCGAATCCCGTAGCGGTCGAGCAGCACGCGGCTGACACGCGTGTCCTCGCAGGCGACGATGTCGGCGGCGGCGAGCGTTTCAAGTGCGCGTAATGTGATGTCGGCGAGATTGCCGATCGGCGTCGCAACCAGGTAGAGCGCCGGCTCGAGCGGCCGGGCCGATATCTCGGTCTGGCCGATCACGTAGCTGCGTCTTGCCAACTCGCCGGTCACCGGTGTTCCCCGTCAGGCTCTGACCATGAATGCATTCTACCCTGTTTGGCACGGCTCACGCCCGGTGGCAAAACCCATGCCGAAGTGAGGCGGCGGCCATGCCTTTGCCACAGTACGGAACGAAACCGTGCCCGGCGGATTTATGCCTGATCTCGGGAGGAGCAGGATGGACAGCCTCAAGATACAGGACGTTTTCGAACCCTACTATGAAGGGCGCAAGCGCTTTGCCGCGCGAACGGACAAGAGCCTGCCTGCCAAAGCCGGCGCCAGCTTGGCTAAAAAGCCGCGAAAGCGTCGTCCGTCAAAGGCAACCAAGCTGAAAATCGAGCCCTCGACCGGCACCGGCAGCACGATGGAGCACTGACCAGACGATGCCCAATCGCTTCGACATTTTCATCACCCGCCTTGAAACCAAAAGCTCCCGCAACGGAGCGCCCCCACATCCGACAAGCGATCGATACCGCGCCCGCCCCGACAAGGGCGACGCCAAGCCGGCGCGCGACGGTGAGGCGGACGCCGAGAAAGGCCACGCCAAGCGCCGCCCCAAGCACGACGCCTGACTACCGCAACTTTCGCGATTGGCCGAGACACTTTTTCTCTAAAGCGTGGGGGGAAACGCTCGGCCCATCATTCAACCCAGATACTTCGAGACGCGCGCTTCCAGCAGACGCACCAGACCTGGGTCCATGGACTCATTAGTCGTCCGGAATGTCGAGGCAGATCACGCGGGCCTTCTTCAGGCTGGCCTTGAATTTCTTCTGCAGTTTGGCGCGGTGCGCCTTTCCACCACGAAGATGATGTCGGCCCAGGAGACGAGGTCGTGCGTCAACGGGGTGTCGGCATCGTGGTTGGTGCCGGCCGATGCGACTTCGATATCCCTAACGCTCCGTGTTAAGATTGCACCTGCGTGCGCGCTTGAGCGTACGGGAGAGGATCATGTCGGCAACTTTAACCGCACTGAGCAACAGCGAGGCCTATAGGCTGGGAGATTTCAACCTGATTGGTCGTGGCGAACATGCCACCATACGCCTGGCCGACGGGGAAGTTTCGCGCCAGCATGCAACGATCCGGCGCGACGGCGCGAACTACTGGGTTGTTGACGTCGGCAGTGCCAATGGCAGTTATGTGAATGACGTGGCGCTCACAACCGCGCGTGTGCTGCACAGCGGCGATCGCGTCCAGTTCGGCAGATCGATTTTTCTTTTCGAACAGGGCACGACTGCCCCCGATCTGGATTCGCAAGCGGCGAACACAAAAACTCAATGGGGCAACCCGGCAGCCCCCAAGAGCCGGCCGGCCACCCTGTTCGTCGCTGATTTGAAGGGGTTTACCGGAATCAGCGCAAGGCTGTCCCCGGAACAGGTGGCGGCCCTCCTGGCCGAGTGGTATATGGACTGCAATATGATTTTGAAGCACTACGGTGCCTCAATCGACAAATTCATTGGTGATTGTGTATTTGCTTACTGGCACGGGACCGCAGCGGATGTCTGTGTCTCTGCGGTTCAGGCTGCCCAGGCGCTCCGCGCTGCGGAAGACGCGGCTACGTCGCCAACCCGAGTACTGGTCAGGGAACAACAAGACATCGTGCTCGACTGCCGCATTGGCCTTCATGTGGGTGAAGTTGCTATCGGCGCTATGGGCAAAGGCATCAACACCGCGCTGGGCGATGCCGTGAATTTGGCCTTTCGTATTGAGGGATTGACGCGAAAACTGGACAAGCCGCTGTTGGTCAGCGCCCAGTTCGTCGAGCAGTGGCCCGAAGGTAGACAATATTTCAAGTCCTGCGGCTATCACGAGGTCAAAGGGCGCGCCGAGATGATCGAGGTATTCAGCCTAATATAGGCGCGCCAGCAGTTGGATTTTCGAAACGCAGCTCACACGCCTAACACCTATTCCCATGTTGACACCAATGCTTTTCCTGCTCAGGCTTTCGCTAGGGCAGAGAGGCAGCCATGGGGCTCAGAAATCTTCAGACATTTCTATTTTTTCTGCTTCTGATGGTGCTGGGCCTTTCAGCGCCGCTAAGCGCTGCGGAAGGTAAGCGCCTTGCGTTGGTAGTCGGGAATTCTGCCTACACGGCGACAACGCCGTTGGCGAACGCCGCCGCCGACGCCCGTGCCTTTACAGCGTTCCTGAAGGAAAACGGCTTCGAGGTAGACAGTCTGATCAATGTCGACCGGGCCGGTTTCGCGAGAGGACTCTCTAATTTTTCAAAGAAGATCGGGCCAGCCGACACCGCCTTGTTCTACTTCGCTGGCCACGGGATGCAGCTGAAAGGCGAAAATTTTCTGCTCGGGCTCGATGCCGAGCTGCTGTCGGAGTTTGATGTCGACGCCGAAGCCATCGCGCTGAATTCCATTATAAGCATTATGGAGCGGAAAGCCTCGCTCTCGCTTCTTTTCGTCGATGCCTGTCGCAATAATCCGATCGCCGACCGGCTGAATGCAAGCGTCGAAGGCGTCACCCGCGGCGCTGCGTTGAAGGGGCTGGCGCCGGTGAGTTCCACCGGCTCGGGAACGATGATCGCCTTCTCCGCTTCGCCTGGCCAGGTCGCCTACGATGGAGTCGGTGAGAACTCGCCTTTCACGACGGCCTTAGTTGAACATCTGGCCAGCCCTTCGCTAGAGGTAGGTACGGCTTTCAAGCGTGTGATCCGCGATGTCCGGATAAAGACGAACAACGTCCAATCGCCGCAGATTGTCTCGAACATTGCCGCTGAATTTTACTTCAACGCCAGCGCGCCGGCGACCGCTGTCGCCGCATCCGATTTTCTCGCCCAGATAGATTTCGAAAAAGCCGAGCGCATTGCCACTGCACGCGGCTGGCAGCTTTACTTGGCCAAGCACCAATCCGGCTCTTTCTCCGACAGCGCGCGCGCTGCGCTGCGCCTGCTCGAAGGTGGCGGCGATGGCCTCGTGTCGCCGCAGAAAGCTGAAAGCCGTATGAGGCTGACGCAGTCTCAACGCAAGGAAATCCAGCTGACGCTTTCCGACCTCGGATATGACATAGGCGCGGTGGACGGGAATTTCGGTCAAAAGACTCGCAGGGCGATCTCTCGATACCAGAAGGCGCTGGGGCTCACCGAGACCGGATATATCAATAGCGTCGTCGCCAACAGGCTGGAACTGGTTGGCGTCACGAGCACGAATTCCGTCGTATCTGCCGACGAGGCGCGGCTCTTCGAACCCGAGGATTTGAAAGGGCTCGAAACCGATGAGCGCATTATTCGCGCCGCGCAATGCCTCAGGGGCAAAGAAATCATCTACGGCGAGTTTGGGAGCCGCCTCTATGTGGCGGTTTACGATCGCCACTCGTCTTGGCAGACCGCCAAATCTGCTGCCCAGCGGTGCAAAGCGCATCTGGCGTCGATCTCGTCAAAGGCGGAGAACGACTTTGTTTACGGACTGTTCGAGGCTGATGACCGGATGTTCGAAACTGGCTTCGACGGAAATGTGTCCTACAAGATGGGTCCGTGGATCGGCCTTGAGCAGGATCCGGGGGGACGCGAGCCTCGTGGCGGCTGGCGATGGCTGACCGGCGAGGCAATGACTTACAACAATTGGCTTCCCAACCACCCCAACGAGCACAAGCAGGGTGATGATTTTGCGATGTTTTATGCTCATCTGGACGGCAACCGGGACACGGCCGACCTCAAGGCGAGCACGTGGGACGATATGGGTCCGCAAAACAGCTCGCACGGCTACATTATTGAGTTTCGATAGGACGAGGTGGAAGATGGGAGCGCCAGCATACCTCTCTGCTGCCGCTTACCGGTTCTCACCGGCTTCAACACGGCTCGTGGCCGCTGAGCGACGCCAGATCGGCAACCTCTGCCGACACATCACTCGCAAATTGTAATTGGATCGCGGCAGAAGCCGCTGCCCCGGCGAGCCCCGGCGCTGCAAACGCGAGCTGGCCTGCTCGCGCTCGGAGTAGCGGCGGCACGCTTCTGTTCCGCTATTGGTCGTGGCCGGGTGTTCGGGTTGTTCGCATGGCGGGGTGCTTCTATCGAATTCGGCCGGGCAACCACCGGACACACCCGAGCTGTGCTTTCTTCCAATTTCTTCAAAAGCAATTGTTGTCGGTTTCGCCATGTCGATCTCAGCGCCGGAGTATCGAGCGAAACGGCGCAACGCCTCCCGGGTTCTTCCACCCCAGATGCCCTCTGGGTTTCCCGGATTACACCCAACGCGGCCAAGCTCGCGCGTGAGTCGATAAATTGTCTGTGACAGTTCAGCTCCTGGCCTATGCTTTACCGCGCCAGGTCCGCCACCACGGCGTCGAGCACGATCATGCCGGCCGGGGTGGCGCGCAGGCGGGCATTGCCGATCGGCGCCACCAGCCCCTCGCCCTGCAGCATCGATAGCCGCGCCGTCGACAGGCTGCGCCCGGAAAACGCTTCGTAGCGCGAGAGATCGATGCCCTCGGCCAGCCTCAGCCCCATCAAGAGGAACTCGTCGGCCTCTTCCGAGCGCGTCAGGGTCTCGCCGCCGGTGACGCCATGGCCCTTGGCCTCGACCAGATTGGCCCAGGTTTCCGGCATTCTTTCGGCGATCGTCACCACGCGGCGGCCATTCTCGACGAAGCGGCCATGCGCGCCGGGACCGACGCCGACATATTCGCCATAGCGCCAATAGGTGAGATTGTGCCGGCTTTCGGCACCTGATCTGGCGTGGTTGGAAATCTCGTAGGCCGGCAGCCCATGTGCGGCGGTGATCTCCTGCGTCAGCGCATAGAGATCGGCGGCATGGTCATTGTCGGGAATAGCGAATTTCTTGGCCGCATGCAGCGCGTGGAACGGCGTGCCTTCCTCGATGGTCAGCTGGTAGAGCGACAGATGGTCGGCGGCGTGGCCGATAGCCTGTTCGAGCTCCGCCTGCCACGCCTCAGGTGTCTGGCCGGGCCGTGCATAGATCATGTCGAAGGACAGCCGCGGAAAGATCTCACGCGCCAGGCCGATCGCATGCAGCGCTTCATGGACATTGTGCAAGCGGCCAAGGAAGCGCAGATCCTTGTCGTTCAGCGCCTGCACGCCGAGCGACACGCGATTGACGCCTGCCGCCCGGTAGCCGTGAAAGCGCTCGGACTCGACCGAGGAGGGGTTGGCTTCCAGCGTCACCTCGATGCCGGCGGGCACCGTCCAGTTCTTCGCCACCGCGTCCAGCACCGTCGCCACGGTTTCCGGCTTCATCAGCGATGGCGTGCCGCCGCCGAGGAAAATACTGGTCACCTCGCGCGGTCCGGTGCGGTGGCGCATTGTCGCAAGCTCGGTCTCGAAGGCGCGCGCAAAACGCTCCTGGTCGACCGGCTGGTGGCGGACATGGCTGTTGAAGTCGCAATAGGGGCACTTGGCCGCGCAGAACGGCCAGTGGATGTAGACGCCGAAGCCGGGGCTGCGGTCGAGCAGCATGGTCATTTCACGGCCGATCGTGCCAAATCCAGTCTGGCTTGCGCGAATTTCTGGAAGGCCCGGG
>NZ_RZSX01001580.1:0-593 GCF_004023105.1 Mesorhizobium sp. M5C.F.Ca.IN.020.32.2.1
CGCCGAAGGCGCGCCAGCTTCAGGGCAAGCAGCTTTCCTACAACAACATCAACGACACCGACGCCGCCTTCGAACTGGTCGGCGAGTTCGATCCAGGCCGCTCCGCCACTGTCGCCATCATCAAGCACGCCAACCCGTGCGGCGTCGCCGAGGGCGCTTCGCTGAAGGCGGCCTACGCCAAGGCATTTGCCTGCGACCCTGTCTCGGCTTTTGGCGGCATTGTCGCGATGAACCGTACCCTCGATGCCGAGGCCGCCGAAGAGATCGTCAAAACCTTCACCGAGGTCATCATCGCGCCGGGCGCCTCGGAAGAAGCAATCGGCATCGTCGCCGCCAAGAAGAATCTGCGCTTGCTTGTCACCGGCGGCCTGCCCGATCCGCGCGCGGCCGGCTCCACCGTGAAATCCGTTTCCGGCGGGTTGCTCGTCCAGGGCCGCGACAATGCGGTGGTCGATGACCTCGACCTGAAAGTGGTGACCAGGCGCGCGCCGACGCCGGCCGAGATGGCCGATCTCAAATTCGCCTTTCGCATCGCAAAGCACGTCAAGTCGAATGCCATTATCTATGTCAGAGACGGTGCCACCGTCGGCATC
>NZ_RZSX01001581.1:0-589 GCF_004023105.1 Mesorhizobium sp. M5C.F.Ca.IN.020.32.2.1
GTCATCCACCATTACCATTGCATCGTACTTCTCGGCGAGATCACAGACGCCCTTCAGATTGGCGATGATGCCGTCCATGGAAAATACACCATCGGTGGCGATCAGCCGAAAACGGCAATCCCTTGCCTCCTTCAGCCGCGCCTCCAGATCGGCCATGTCGTTGTTGGCATAGCGGAAGCGCTTCGCCTTCGACAGCCGCACGCCGTCGATGATCGAAGCGTGGTTCAGCGCGTCGGAGATGACCGCATCCTCCTCGCCGAGCAGCGTCTCGAACAGGCCGCCATTGGCATCGAAGCACGAGCCGTAGAGGATCGTATCCTCCATGCCGAGGAAGCCAGAAATCGTCGCCTCGAGCTGCTTGTGCTCTTCCTGCGTGCCGCAGATGAAGCGCACCGACGCCATGCCATAACCATAGCGGTCGAGTGCCTGCTTGGCCGCGTCGCGCAATTCGGCGCTGTCTGCGAGGCCGAGATAATTGTTGGCGCAGAAATTCAGCACCTTTTCGCCGCCCACCTCGATCTCGGCCGACTGCGTCGAGGTGATCACCCGCTCGGATTTGTAGAGGCCGGCCGATTTCAGCCCTTGAAGC
>NZ_RZSX01001582.1:0-589 GCF_004023105.1 Mesorhizobium sp. M5C.F.Ca.IN.020.32.2.1
GTGCTATCTGGATTCGCAGTCTTCAGCATAGTGCCGGATCGATGAGCGCAAAGCCGATAAAATCCATTCTTTTCGTCTGTCTCGGCAATATCTGCCGCTCACCGTTGGCGGAGGGCGTGTTGCGCGCCGTCCTGGCGGAGCGCGGCCTCGATCGGGATATCCTGCTTGATTCGGCCGGAACCAGCGACTGGGAGGCCGGCTCGGCACCCGACCCGCGCTCGATGTCGATCGCAGAGCGGCACGGCATCGATATTTCCAGACAGCGGGCGCGCAAGCTGACGCCGGACGATTTCTCGCGTTTCGACTTGATTCTCGCGATGGACCGATCGAATCTCCGGGATTTGAAAGCGCTGGTGCCTGCCGCCATGCGCGACCGGGTCCATCTGTTCCTGGAGTTCGCGGAGGGAACGGTGAGCGACGTGCCGGACCCCTATCACGAGGGGCCGGAGGCGTTTGCCTCGGTCTACCGCATGATCCGCGAAGCGTCGGAGGCGCTGGCGACGCGGCTCGAGGCACGGCTGTCGGCGCCCGACAGCGGCCAGGCCTCCTCGACGATATAGGGTCCGCCGCCGACCGAATCGCGCGACGA
>NZ_RZSX01001583.1:0-584 GCF_004023105.1 Mesorhizobium sp. M5C.F.Ca.IN.020.32.2.1
GAATGCGCCAGCCCCACTCCGCGAAGTCTTCCTTGCTCAGCGAATTCTGCACGGTCAGGATGACGATCAGCGACAGGAACAGGCCGAGCGTGGCCGTCGTCTGGATCCATGACGTATAGAAGCCACGACGATCGTCGGGCGCGTGCTCGGCGACGTAGGTCGCGGCACCGCCATACTCGCCACCGAGCGCCAGTCCCTGCAGCATGCGCAGCGCAACCAGGATGATCGGCGCCGCGATGCCCCAACTGGCCGCGCCAGGAAGTATGCCGACCAGGAAGGTCGACAGACCCATGATCAGGATGGTGACGAGAAAAGTGTATTTGCGGCCGACGAGATCGCCGATGCGGCCGAATACCAGCGCACCGAACGGGCGCACGAGGAAGCCTGCGGCGAAAGCCAGCAGCGTGAAGATGTTGCGCGTTGTTTCAGGATACTGAGTGAAGAACGCAGCGCCGATCGAGGCCGCCAAGGTGCCGTAGAGATAAAAATCATACCATTCGAAAACGGTGCCGAGTGAGGAAGCGAAGATGACTTTCTTCTCTTCCCGCGTCATGCCGCGGCTTGCTCTGCCGGCGGTCGCTGCC
>NZ_RZSX01001584.1:0-583 GCF_004023105.1 Mesorhizobium sp. M5C.F.Ca.IN.020.32.2.1
AATCCGATGTCGCCCAACTCGTTTGTCATCGCCGCTGCCGCAGTTGACTTGCCCCCTCGCGTTTCATACCTATCATGTGAAACCGAAAGCAAGGTGACGCCCATGGGCGCTGATGCCAAGACCGCCATGAAAGTCGAGATGACCGACGCCGCCGCCAGGCGGATCGCAAAGATTGTATCTGGCGAAGCCGGCAAGACGGCGCTGCGCGTTTCGGTCGAGGGCGGCGGCTGCTCCGGCTTTTCCTATAAGTTCGACCTGGTCGAAACGCGCAACGATGACGACGTCGCCATCGAGAAAGACGGCGCAACCGTACTGATCGACGACCTCTCGCTGGTCTATTTGGGTGGCTCGGTGATCGATTTCGTTGACGACTTGATGGGCCAGTCGTTCCAGATCAGGAACCCGAATGCAGTCGCCTCGTGCGGCTGCGGCACCAGCTTCAGTATTTAGAAATGCCTGCCATCGGCGCGGTCCGTCAGGTCGCGCTTTCAGCCGGGCGCGATCTCGATGCAACGCTGGCGTTCTGGCACGACGTGCTTGGCATGACGGTGCACGTGCGCTTCGATCAGCCCGGCATCGCCTT
>NZ_RZSX01001585.1:0-583 GCF_004023105.1 Mesorhizobium sp. M5C.F.Ca.IN.020.32.2.1
CGCCGAACCCGTCGGCGTCGCCCAGAACCCGCATGCCGGGCCGCAGCGCGCATTCCGGCAGCACCGAGATCGCCAGGCCGGAAAGCACCGCGGCGGTGATGACGGTTGCCGAGAAGCTGGTGAACAGGATGCGGTAGTCGCGGTTCTGCCGATCGAGCACGTCGACGGCAGCCCGCCGCCAGATGCAGTTCGGGCGGCCGAAAGCCATCGGCAATGTGTCCTGCTCATGTGTCGCGTGGTTGGCCGAAGTGACCCACAGCAGCGGTTCGCGCCGCACCACTTCCGACTGACCGTGCGCGTCATTATGCGTCACCAGCGCCAGATCGAGATTGCCGCGCTTGATATGCTCGACCAGCCCCGGCGTCGGCTCGCAGATGACGGTCAGCTCGACACGTGGATTGGAACGGGCGAAGCGGGCCATGATCTCGGGCAGGAAGCGATCGGCATAGTCGTCCGGCGTGCCGATGCGGATCGTGCCTTCGAGCCGCCGGTCGTCGAAGGCGGCCAGCGTTTCCCGATTGAGGAACAGCAGCCGTCTTGCGTAGGAGAGAAGCCTGTCGCCGTCCTCGGTAAGCCTGTTGGT
>NZ_RZSX01001586.1:0-581 GCF_004023105.1 Mesorhizobium sp. M5C.F.Ca.IN.020.32.2.1
GCGCGCACCAGCGGCGCGGCCTGCCGCTGCATGTTCGAGCCCATCAGAGCGCGGTTGGCGTCGTCATTCTCGAGGAACGGGATCAGGGCCGCTGCCACCGACACCATCTGCTTCGGCGACACGTCCATCAGATCGACGTTTTCGCGCGGCGCCATCATCACTTCGCCGGCGTTGCGGCAAATGACGAATTCGTCGACGAAACCACCATTCTTGTCGAGCTCGGCATTGGCCTGCGCGACGTGGTGCTTGGCCTCTTCCATCGCCGACAGATAGACGACCTCATTGGTCAGCTTGCCGTTGACGATCTTGCGGTACGGGCTCTCGATGAAGCCGTACTTGTTGACGCGCGCGAAGGTGGCCAGCGAGTTGATCAGACCGATATTCGGGCCTTCCGGCGTCTCGATCGGGCAGATGCGGCCGTAATGCGTCGGGTGCACGTCGCGCACCTCGAAACCGGCGCGCTCGCGGGTCAGACCACCGGGTCCAAGCGCCGAGAGACGGCGCTTGTGGGTGATCTCCGACAGCGGGTTGGTCTGGTCCATGAACTGCGACAGCTGCGAGGAACCGAAGAACTCGCGCAC
>NZ_RZSX01001587.1:0-575 GCF_004023105.1 Mesorhizobium sp. M5C.F.Ca.IN.020.32.2.1
ACATGGGGAAGCGTCGCGGTGATCTGCCGTGCTGCTTCGATGAAGTCGACGCCGTAATTGTTGTGCTCGTCGATGCCGGTGGCGATGGCAAAGATGTTCGGGTCGAAAACGATATCCTCGGGCGGGAATCCGGCCTGCTCGGTCAGCAGCTTATAGGCGCGGGTGCAGATTTCGACCTTGCGCGCCTGTGTGTCGGCCTGACCGTCTTCGTCGAAGGCCATGACAACCACCGCCGCGCCATACGCGCGGACGAGCTTCGCATGGTGCAGAAAGGCCGCCTCGCCTTCCTTCATGGAAATGGAGTTCACCAGCGGCTTGCCTTGCACGCATTTCAGGCCGGCTTCGATGATCTCCCATTTGGAGCTGTCGATCATCACGGGAACGCGGGCGATATCCGGCTCGGCGGCGATGAGGTTGAGATATTCGACCATCGCCTTTTTCGAATCGATCAGGCCTTCGTCCATGTTGATGTCGATGATCTGCGCGCCATTGGCGACCTGGTCGCGGGCGACTTCCAGCGCGGCGGCATAATCGCCCGCCGTGATCAGCTTCCTGAACCTGGCCGAGCCCGTGAC
>NZ_RZSX01001588.1:0-573 GCF_004023105.1 Mesorhizobium sp. M5C.F.Ca.IN.020.32.2.1
ACCTCTATCCGACCGCTGTTTCCACAATCGTCGACACCTGGGATGCGGCAACGGCCCAGGTGCAGTCCAGGCTGCATATCGTCGACGAGCGGCAACGCATCAAGGACGTCTTTCCGCCGCCCGAACTGCCGTTCGACAGCGGCGACGTCATGCCGAAACTTCTGCACAAGGGCCGCTACCAGACAACTGTAACCAGCGGGCTGGCCTTTGACCGCACAACCCTGGAATCGATCATGCCGATTCCAGAGCCGGAGTTCCGCCAGGGCGCCGACGGCTATCTTGCAACGCTGGCGCCTATGTACGGGCACGTCCAGTCCATTGAGGAATGCGTCGGCGCCTACCGGATCCACGGCGCCAACCATTCGGTCTTCGGTGAAAAGCTCGCCGAGCGGGCGCGCTGGAGGGTAACCCACGATTTCCGCCGCATGCAGGCGCTGTCGGATCAAGCCTCCGGGATCGGCTTAACAATCGTGCCGTCGGAGGCGGTCCGCCACGATCCGGTCCATCTGGAAGAGCGGCTGGCGTCGCTGTGCGCAGACAGACGCCGGCATCCCGTGGCCAATGATTTCCGGC
>NZ_RZSX01001589.1:0-573 GCF_004023105.1 Mesorhizobium sp. M5C.F.Ca.IN.020.32.2.1
CCACCGGAGCGACAACTTCGAGGTTCGGGTCGTTGGCCTTCTTGACCAGATCATTGATCGACAGCACTGGCAGCGAATAGGCGTCGATGCGGCCGTCCTGCAGCATCTTCAGGCCGCTCTGGCCGTCCGGCACGACGATGACGCGGTCACGTGGCACACCAGCGGTGAGCGCCAGCTTCTCCTCGGTGCCGCCGCCCGGCGCCCCGATCGTCGCGGTGGCATCCTTGGCGACATCCTCGTAGCTCTTGAAGCCCTTGGGGTTGCCCTTCTTCACCAGCATCGCCTCGGCGTCGCACAGCACCGGCTCCGAATAGACAACGGCCGCGCAACGCTCCGGCTTCATAAACAGGCCGGCGGTGACGACGTCGAAACGGCCGGCCTGCAGGCCGGGAATCATGGCGCCATATTCCGAGATCGAGGCGACGATGTCGTTGACGCCGAGGCGCTTGAAGATTTCACGCGCCACATCGGGCGCCGCGCCCGAAACCTTGCCGTCGGCCGCAACCGCCGTGTAGGGCGGCTCATTGGCAATGGCGACGCGGGCGAAGCCCTGTGCCTTGAGCTCTTCGAGCT
>NZ_RZSX01000158.1:0-9289 GCF_004023105.1 Mesorhizobium sp. M5C.F.Ca.IN.020.32.2.1
ACCTATGGCTCCGACCTGGTTTCCGCGCTGCATTCGCTGTTCGAGCGCGTCGGACACGAGGACCTGCCGCTGTTCGTCACCGCTGTATCGATCCAGAGCAGCTCAGGCGGCAATCTGCGCGAAATCCTGGATGGTCTGTCGTCGGTCATCCGCGAGCGCGGAAAGCTGCGGCGCAAAGTGCGAGCAATCTCGACCGAGGGCCGCATGTCGGCGTATATCCTGACCGCCGTACCGGCGCTGCTGATGGTCGGCATCATGGTCATGATGCCGCAATTCTACGAGAGCGTCTGGGGCGAGCCGATGACTTGGTATCTGTTGGGCGGTTCGATCTTATGGCTGATGCTGGGCAACGCCATGATGTTCAAGATGTCGAACTTCAAATTCTGACATGGAAACCCTGATCGGCCTCATTGCCTCCCTTCGCCCGACGTCGCTGGCGCCGGTGGCGCTTTTGCTGCTCGCCGTGGGAGGAGGAGCGATCCTCTGGCAGTGGAGTACCGCGCGTGGAGGACGCGGCGACTTGAAGCGCCGGCTCAAGGTCGAAGTCTCCGAGGTTGCGGAGGCACCCAAGCCGACCGCCGCGCCGAAACGGAACGCCAGCGCCGTCCGCGACAAGGCGATGAAAACCGCCCATGAATTCTACGCCAAAAGCGATCCGGAAAACGTTGCGCGGCTGCGGATGAAACTCATCCAGGCTGGTCACATGGATCCAGGCGCGGTCGGCAGGTTTTTTGTCATCCGCTTTGTCGGCTTCCTGGCTGGAGCCGTTGGTGCGTTTCTGGTCGTCCGCTGGTTTGGTGCTGAATCGGCAGTTCCGAGCCGATGGACTTTTATCATCATGTCCGGTGGCGCCGGTTATTTTCTGCCGGGTCTTGTATTGACCTCGCAGGTCCGTACGAAAAGGCGGGAATACCGCAATGGCTTTCCCGATTTCATGGACCTGATGATCGTCTGCGCGGACGCCGGCATGAGCATGGAGGCCGGGATCGAGCGAGTGTCGAAAGAGCTCTTCATCACTTATCCCTCGCTCAGCCAGAACCTTCAGCTTGTCTCGCTCGAACTCAGGGCAGGGCGCAGCCTTGACGATGCGCTGAAATCGTTGGCTGATCGCCTGAGCCTCGACGAGGTACGCTCCTTCGCCACGCTGCTTCAGCAATCGAAGGAGCTTGGCACCAGCCTCTCGGGCGCGCTTCGGGTCTATTCGGACGAGATGCGTCACAAGCGCATGTCGATAGCTGAGGAAAAGGCGCACGCGCTGCCGGCAAAGATGTCGGTGCCGGTTACGATCTGCATCCTGCCAGTCGTGCTGATGATCGCCATCATCCCGATCATCGTGAAAATGACGGCAGGCGACTGATCCCGCTCCAGTCGATAGTTAATCCAATATGTTCGGCTTTCCTAATATTTGTTCGAAACCCGCCACCGAAGCTTAAGCCGAACCCGCTATGGTGCTTGATGAGACGGCCCGCCAAGCGGCCGGATGGGGCAGGTTATGGGGCAATCGAAATTCGCCGCGTTGGCTGCGGTCGCAGTCGTGACGATTGTGACGGGATGCACGACGAGCAGCGTCGACGTCACCGAGACCACGTCGATCGCTCCGGCGACGACCGACATCAGCAGGGCTGATCTCGTATCTGGCAAGACGCAGTTCCGCGAAGCCAATTATGGGTTGGCGGAAAAGCACTTCCGCAAGGCGGTGGAACTTCGGTCCGACAATGCCGAGGCATGGCTGGGACTTGCCGCCTCCTACGACCAGCTCGGCCGCTTCGATTTTGCCGACCGCGCTTACGATCAGCTTGTTGTGGTTGCCGGCCGCCGGGCCCACATCCTCAACAATATGGGGTATTCGCAATTGTTGCGCGGCAACAAGAAAAAAGCCCGCGAATTGCTTCTGGAGGCCAAGGCAGGAATGACCGATACCTCGGTGGTCGATGCCAACCTCGCACTGATGAACAAGTCGTAGCAGCGTTCGAACCGTTGCCGGATCCAACGAATTGCAGATTGGCTTACAGGCCGCCGCGGGGTCCAACGTGAAAAATTGTAGAAAGCCTGGCTAGATCGGTTCTGGAGCGAAATGGTGGCGTAGAACGGATCTGGCGTGTTGGTCAGCGCCAGAACTTGCCCTTCTAAACTGGAATAGGTCACGATTAGTCCTGCGCCCATTTCGAATGTTTATTTTTCAATAGAATTAGCAACGGATAACCGTTCGGCGCTGTGCACAGTCGAGCGATACCTGCACCCGCTCGCTGAGAGCGCTCTGCATTCGCGGCCGCGGAACGGCCGCATCCTCCATCCGGACAGCGGTTTGACCGTCCGGCAGCTTTTCTGTGAGGATGAATTCCGTCCTACTTAAGAGTTTAGTGATCAATGAAACAACTTCTTCGCCGCAGGGATGCATTTTGCCGGCATGATGCACCAAATTCTGCTTGTGAAACGGTTCTTTCGAGACAGCCGCGGTAACTTTGCGACCGGTCTCGTTGTCATGCTGCTTCCTATGATTGCAGCAGTCGGCGCCGCGGTGGATTTCGCGAACATGAACCGCGAGCGGAGCAGGCTTCAATCGGCTCTGGATGCAGCAAGCATGGAGATCGCCGTTAAGGTCAACTCAGGCCTGAGCGACGGTGAGCTACAGGCTCTTGGCGACAAGCTACTCAAAGCCAACTTGGCATCGGTCGATGCAAGCGCGGATAACATACCCTCGCTCGTCTATCACGGTCTGGCGACGGAAAACGACGGAAGCCAGAGCCTCAGGACTGAATCCAGCCTCAACTACACCTATCTCATTCCGCGCTCAATCGGCGGCGATGGACCGTCATCGACCAACATTCTCGTCCGGTCTCGCATAACGTCCAACAATGGTGACACTGCGTGCGTCTATGCCCTCAACCGGGCCGCGCCGCGCGCCTTCGAGGCGGCCGGGAGCACCACAGTCATCATGGATGGCTGCGTTATCGCTTCCAATTCGTCGGCTCCGGATTCCATCTATGTAGGCGGCGACGCGTCCCTTGAGGCGGACTGCATTCAATCATCTGGCGGAATAGTGGCGACCAGCGGACTGATCACCGATTGTGAGCAAAATCGCGTCAATGCGTGGCGACTGCCTGACCCATGGGGTGACCTGGTGGAACCGGTACCACCAATCTTGTATCCTAATCCGAAAGCTGGCGACTTGACAGTCAGTCCAGGGCGGTATCGAAATCTCGATCTGAGCGGCGACAAAACCCTGGAGCCGGGCCTCTATTATGTCGAAGGTTCTCTTTCCGTCAAAGGCACAGTGACTGGCGCCGGAGTGACCATCTTCATGGCTGATGGCGGCATAACAGTGAACGGCAACGGCTCGTTGTCATTGAGCGCGCCGCAGACAGGCGACTATGCCGGCATGCTGATGATGTCGGCACGAGCGAACGCATCGTCCCACCTGTTCAATGGGAATGGCGCCACTGATCTGAACGGCGTCCTATACTTCCCCTATGGCGACCTGACCTACAATGGTAACAACAACGGAACTAGCAGCAGCTGCATGCGCATCGTTGCCGACACGATCAAGATGAGCGGCAATTCGAACATCAAGTCCGACTGCAGTGCGGAACTGGGGGGACGCGAAGCTAGAGTGGCAGGCCCGTTCTACTTTTCGATGTAAGGCAGTTGCGAACGTTCGAGACCTCCCATTGGCCGCCCCACGCCGTTCTGACCCCACGGTTGTTGAGCGCAATGGCCAAGCCTCTGAGGCCGATCACTCCTGATGCCTGAAGAGCGAGGACAGGGGATAACGCGCACTGATCAGCCTCCCGAGTTTACCCAGCTCCCGCCGCAGTTCACGCTGATATCAATCGCGCGGGGGGCGCCGCATCGCCTTCGGGAGATCCCCGCGCTGCGCGAACTCGCCCCCGGCGAATGGTTCAAGAGCGTCGACGTCGACGAATATCGCCGGCGTTACCTTGATCAGCTCGCCAGGCTCGATCCAGGTGAAACCGTTTGCCGGATCGAGGGATCTGGCACGAGGCCGGTCGGCGGCGCTCCTTTGCTGGGAGCGGCCGCGATACGCCAATTTCTCTGTCACCTTTCTGTCACCGCGGCTACGTCAGCGCATGGCTGCACGATGAGGTCGGTCTCGAGATCTACGAGTTCGGCCGGGAAGGCTGCGGCCACCAGCATCCGAAGCTGCCGGAAGCGCACCGATCAGGCCTGGTGCAGCCCAGGCTGATCTGATGGGCTCGCGCGCGTGACTGTCCAACGTGTCCAAGGTGGCCGGCGCGGCCCTAAACCTTCCTTGCCGCGATCAGAAAATCGCCACGAAATGTCCATCGGCCTTTGAACCCGTGCGGGCCCTGCCAGTACCCCTGCGAAAGCAGCCGCTGAAGCCGACGGCCATAGCGCGCATCAGAAAAATATAGCCGGTTCAGATTGCGTTCGTCATTGCAGGCTCAGGCGCCGACGCTTCGACCGAGAGGGCGCAAGGATAGCTAGCCCAAGATTCTAACCCGATCTCGAAGGTAGCGAGCACGAGCCGGTGCCTATTTTTGTAAGGGATCAGCCTCGACCGACTTTGGAGCTCGACCGGCGAATGTGATTTTTAGATGACGAGCGAGCCCACCATTCGAGATCCATGATGTCGGGTTCTCATAAATGAGGAATGCCTTGATGGCATTCTCAAGGGGCGATCCACCTAGCAGAAAGACCGCCTTATTCGCCTCGTCCCAGTGGCCCAGGACCTTGTCATTCGCGTCGATCTGAACGATCAGCCCTTTTCCTTTTGCGCGGGCAAGAGCCGTCGCTTGAGCATGGAGGTTATCGGCTGCAAGCAGCCAGCTATGCGGGGGTTTGCAGCACGCTCCACGAACTCATATTGGCATCGTCCTTGGGGCTGCGAGCCATGGCGCTCCTTGCTGGTCCTGGCGACTATCGACACCACCGACGCTCGGTTTTGTGTCGCGAAATGTGTCCTGATCTCGAATTTGCGGTGTGGTGAGGAGCGCTTTGGGCCCGCAACCCTTGAAAATCTTGGTGCCGCTTAGGTGACTCGAACACCTGACCCCATCATTACGAATGATGTGCTCTACCAACTGAGCTAAAGCGGCCCGGGAAGCCGAGGCCTCCAAGATGCGCTGGGTGATAGACGCAACCCACCATAAATTCAAGATGGGACTTGGCATTTCGTGTGGGCTCATGCCGCGCCTACAAGCGGCCGCCGCGCCGATCCGTCATTCGGTGGCGCGATGCCGTACCGGCAGGTTGCGCGGACGCGTCGCCGCTGCATCGGGAAATCGGCGAAAAATGTTGATTCCTTTAACGAAAACCGCCGAAATGGGCTTTGGATGCCTCGCCAAGGCAGAATGCGACCGCTGGCCCGTTGATTGATTGATCGCCTACGGCTAACGATCATGACAATGTGACCGTACGTGCAGAGGGGTCCCGTTTGGACGCGATCGAAAAAGCGATCCGGAATGCCTTCGAGAAAGGCAATGCCGAAGACCGCGCGTTTCGCGAGCGGGTCTATCGATCGGCCTTCGCCGCACTTGACCGTGCCCTGCAGGCCAACCCGGGCGTGACGGTGGAAGTCGCCATCAAGCGCCGCAAGGCGGTGCAGGCCAAGATCACCGAAATCGAATCCGAGTTCCTGCCGGCGGTTTCCGGCGTGGGCCGGCCGACCGATGATGACGCTGCCGCACCGGCGGTGAAGCAGCCGGCCGACAGCGAAGCCGAAGCCGAACCGGATGGCGGCGCCGATGCTGAACCCGTGTCCCCGCCTGACGTCGTTATCGATGGTCCGGCGAAGCCTCCTGCATCCGAAGCGCCCCATGCTTCCTACGCGCCCCCTGCTGCCGACGCGCCGCGCTCGCGCGTCTTGCCGGTCGTTCCCGATATCATGCCGGAAGCGGCTTTTCCCGGTGCGCCGGAGATCGACTTGTCGTCCCCTCCATCGACCGGAGACGACGACGCAGAGGTGATGCCCGACCGCGACGACAGGCGGGCGAGAGGCCCCCGCCTGCCTCTCACCGCAATCTTCCTCGGCGTGACGCTGCTCGCAGCTGTCGGCATCGGCCTCTATTTCGCTGCCCAGACCGGCGTCTTCAAGTCGGCGGCTGAACTCGACACGGCCCCGCCGCAGACGCCTCCGACGGTGGAAGACGATGATTTCACGCCGCCAAGCGACACCGCCTCGCCGCTGGACTCCGGCGAGACGGCGCGCGACTGGATCAATGTGTTTTCACCGAGCGACCCGGCGCTTGTCAGTGCGCCTTCGGATGCCAAGGCCGAAGTCATGCAGGACGACAGCGGTTCCTTCCTGCGCATCCGGTCGGGCGCCTCCGGTTCGGCAATCAGCTTCGACGTCGGGCAAGGCGTGCTGGAAAAACTCGCCGGCAAGCACGCCACGTTCGACATCATCGCCCGCTCCGAGGAGGGCAAGGACACCCAGATCTCCGTCGACTGCAACTTTGGCGAACTCGGCGACTGCGGCCGCAAGCGCTACGCGGTCGGCCACGAGCGCAACGAATATCTGTTCGACGTGCGGTTTCCCGACAAGCGTCCGGGTGCTGCCGGCACCATCGCCATCAATTCCGACTTCGACAAACAGGGCAAGTCGGTCGACATATACGAGATCCGCGTCTCGATTGTTCCGTAGAGCATCGGACCCAAAAGCATGCCCACGCTTGACCCCGGGGTGGAAACCGGTTTTGGGAAAATCCGATGCTCAAAACAAAATATCTAACTGTCAAGCAGCGCCTGCAGCGTCTCGATGCGGTCGGCCTCGGCCGCCGGCTTGTCCCAGCGCAGCCGTGAAATGCGGGGAAAGCGCATGGCGACGCCGGATTTGTGCCGTGTCGAGCGGTTGAGCCCTTCGAACGCCACCTCCAGCACGAGGCCTTGTCTGCGGTCGGCCCGCACCGAGCGGACCGGGCCGAAACGCTCGATCGTGTTGTCGCGGACATATTTGTCGATCTGCCTCAGTTCCTCGTCGGTGAAGCCGAAATAGGCTTTCCCCACCGGCACCAGTTCCTCCGATCCTTCCGGGCCGGACCAGACGCCGAACGTGTAATCGGAATAGAAGCTCGAACGCTTGCCGTGGCCGCGCTGGGCATACATCAGCACGGCGTCGACCGTGTGCGGATCGCGCTTCCATTTGAACCATGGGCCTTTGGGCCGGCCGGTGAGATAGGGCGAATCCCAGCGCTTCAGCATTACGCCTTCGATGACCGGATGCAGCGGCTTGCGGCGCAATTCCTCCAACGCCTGCCAGTCGGTGAATTCGACCAGCGGCGAAAGATCGAAGCGGCTCGGATCGAGCGTCTGCACGAAGGCTTCGAGGCGGCCGCGCCGCTCGCGGAAAGAGCACGCGCGCAAGTCCTCGTCGCCGATCTGAAGCACGTCGTAGCAGCGCATGAAGGCTGGGTATTGCTGCTGGATCTTCGGTGTCACGCTCTTGCGGTTCAGCCGCTGCTGCAGGTCCGAGAACGTACCGGTCGCCTGCAGGGGATCGCCGACCAGAAGCTCGCCGTCGAGGGTGGCGGAAAAATCCATCGCCTCTGCGAGGTCCGGAAAGGCCCCGGAGACGTCGTCGCCGGTGCGCGAATAGAGCCGGCGAATGCCGCCTTCCGATACGGCCTGGACGCGGATGCCGTCCCATTTCCATTCGGCGGCGTAGTCGGCCGGGTCGAGCTTTTCGAGATCGCCGTCACCGATCGGGTTCGACAGCATCACCGGCCGGAACAGCGCCAGGGCCGTCTTTCTGGGTTTTTCTGCCTTGCCTTCCAGCCAGGCGAACAGCTCGGCATAGGGCGGCGTCAGCCCATGCCAGAGTTCTTCGATTTCGGCGATGTCGACCTTACCGAGATCGGCCAGCGCCTGCTTGGCCAATCGCGCCGAGACGCCGATGCGCAGCCCGCCGGTGACCAGCTTGATGATGGCGAAACGCGCTGAGATGCTGGCGCTGTCGAGCAGTCTGGCCAGCACCTTCGGCCCGTCGGAACGGCTCGCCGCCTGCAGCTTTGCGACGACCTCGGCGAGCGTCGGCTCATGGTTGGCGATATCTGCGGGCGATTGCGGCCAGACCAGCGACACGGTCTCTGCCAGGTCGCCGACATAATCGTAGGAATAGCCGAACAGCACCGGATCCATGCGCTCCATCACCAGCATGCGAAGCATAGCCGGCTTGACCGCCGCGATGGTCAGGTCGCCGGTCATGGCAGCCAGCGCCAGGCCGCGATCCGGATCCTCGACGCTGCGGAAATAATCGCTCAGCAGCGTCAGCTTGCCGTTACGCGACGGAGTCAGGACAAGGCGATCGAGGAGTTCGGCGAAGCGATTCATGGCGGTGAGAACCGCGTCAGCGCTGCGTTGACGATTGTTCCTTCCATCAGCTCAATCGCCCTCATCCTCGTAGCCGACGAGATGCAGCGGCCGCGCGGCGATGCCTTCGAGTTCGCACCAGCGCACCAGGGCCTCCTCGCGGCCATGCGTCACCCAGATTTCTCCGGCGCCGGTCTCCCTGATCGTGGCGGTCAGCTCGTCCCAGTCGGCGTGGTCGGAAATGATCAGCGGCAGTTCGACGCCGCCCTGCTTGGCGCGCTGGCGGATGCGCATCCAGCCGGACGCAAAGCACGAGATCGGATCGGGAAAGCGTCGCGCCCAGCGGTCGGCGAAGGCCGAGGGCGGGCCAACGACGATGGCCCCAGTGAAGTCGTCCTTGCCACCGCTTTCGACGGTCGCCGGCTCCAGCGTCCCGAGGTCGATGCCCTGGCGCTGATAGTAGTCGCTGAGCTTGGCCAGCGCGCCGTGGATGTAGATTGGCTTGTCGTAGCCGGCTTCGCGCAGCAACCGCATGACGCGCTGCGCCTTGCCGAGCGCATAGGCGCCGACCAGATGCGCGCGTTCGGGAAACTGCGCCGTCGATTTCAGCAGGCGGGCGATCTCTTCGGTATCGGGCGGGTGACGGAACACCGGCAGGCCGAAAGTCGCCTCGGTGGTGAACACGTCGCACTTGACCGGTTGGAACGGCTCGCAAGTCGCGTCCCTATGGCGCTTGTAGTCGCCCGAAGCGACGATGCATGAGCCCTGATGCACGACCTCGATCTGCGCCGAGCCCAGCACATGGCCGGCCGGATGGAAGGTTACGGTGACGCCGTTCAGCGCAATCGCCTCGCCAAGTGCTGCCGCTTGCGTCGTCCCGGCAAAGTCCTCGCCGTAGCGCAGCCCCATAATGTCAAGCGTCTGTTGTGTGGCCAGCACCGAGCGGTGGCCTGAACGGGCATGGTCGGAATGGCCGTGCGTGATCAGCGCCCGGTTGACC
>NZ_RZSX01001590.1:0-573 GCF_004023105.1 Mesorhizobium sp. M5C.F.Ca.IN.020.32.2.1
GCCCTTGGCGGCGTCGAGGTCGTCAGCATCGAACTGGATGTAGTTGGTGGTGGTCATGTCAGTCACTCCTCTTTGGTGGTTGCGATGATCGTTCACATGGCACGGCGGGAAGCGGTGTGCACCGAAGGCTGGAGCGTAGCGGAAGAGGCCGGAAGGTGAAAAAATTTGGCGCGCGAGGAAGCCGCAGGCGGGGAAATTTTTGCGCTCTTCGGCTTTGCGCAAACCGCGTCGACGTGCGAACGAGCGTCAAACGCAACCACCGGAGAGGCGTGAGACATGAACGTATTTGGCAACATTCCCCCTGTTCGGTGTCCACCTGACGCGGCAAGAAATGAGCCTATATTAGCTATTATCTGAACCGATGCAACGAGCTTTGCTGGGTTTTGCGCCAAAACGCGAAGCAATATGGCTCAAGTCATTTGCCATTCGATAGCACCATTTTGGCTATCTGCGGTTAAGGCATCTTTGAGGGCTTGGCGCGGCGATAGAGATGCGGACTTTCGATCTCAGCCGACCAGATCCCCAGACCGTTGCCACGCGCGCGGTTTTCGGCCTCCCCGTACTCACCCAGAC
>NZ_RZSX01001591.1:0-571 GCF_004023105.1 Mesorhizobium sp. M5C.F.Ca.IN.020.32.2.1
GCGTTAACGAGCGTGTTGTTTTCGCCGGAGCAGCAGGCCCGCGCCGCCTCGCTGCAGATCGTCGCCATCGGCGTGATGCTGTGCGTCATTCTTCTGGTCAGGCCGAACGGCCTGTTTGGCGACAGGCCGTGGCGGCCAAGATTCGGCAAGCGTGTCCGAGTGGCTACGGGTGAGAGCGGAACAGCGTCATGATCGAGGTTGCCGGGTCTTCCGGCGTTTCCCTCTGGCACGCCGTCAGCCGCAATCGCCGTGACCGGCCTACCCTCGAAGGCGCACTCGATGTCGACCTGGCGATTGTCGGCGGCGGGTTCTCAGGCCTTTCCACCGCGCTGCATACCGCCGAAAAAGGCATCTCGGTCGCCGTCCTCGAAGCGGAAATCATCGCCTGGGGCGCGACCGGCAGGAATGCCGGCTTCGTCGTGCCGAATTTCGCGAAAAGAGACCCCGACCATATCGCTGCCGAGCTCGGACCCGAACGCGGCGAACGCCTTGTCGAGTTCGCCACCGGCAGCGCCGACCTCGTCTTCGACCTGATCAGGCGGCACGGCATCGAATGCGACGCAGACCAGAG
>NZ_RZSX01001592.1:0-569 GCF_004023105.1 Mesorhizobium sp. M5C.F.Ca.IN.020.32.2.1
GCCGCAGACATGCTGGCCTATGCCAAACCCGACAGCCCGGCGGGCGGCGGGGTCTTCCGCAACCTGTTTAACAAGCCCAGTATGGGCAGCGGCGTCGCCGTCTACGACATCTCGGCGAAAACCGTCTATATGCCGGACGGTTCGCGGCTCGAGGCGCATTCGGGACGGGGCTCGATGGCCGACCAGCCGCGCTACGCCAACCTGAAGAATGTCGGCCCGACACCGCCCCACACCTACGATTTGAGGCTGCGCGAATCGCGCTTCCATGGGGTGGAGGCGCTGCGTCTCATTCCCGTCGATGGCAAGAACAAGTACGGCCGCGACGGCTTTCTTGCCCATACCTACCTGCTGCGCGGCGGCCGCGCGGAATCGAGCGGCTGCGTCGCTTTCAAGGACTATGCCCGTTTCCTCGACGCCTTCAAGAAAGGCAAGATCAAACGCCTCGTCGTGCGCGGCTAACCAGGTCGCAGATGCAGTCGGAAGGGCACGGCGCGTAGACCAGCAGCGGCGCAGAATGAAAGCCGCTCTGTAGCGATCCTTCGCGCCCCCTCTGTCCTGCCGGACATCTC
>NZ_RZSX01001593.1:0-567 GCF_004023105.1 Mesorhizobium sp. M5C.F.Ca.IN.020.32.2.1
GTTTGTATGCATGTCTTTACCCCAAACCGCTGCACACTTTTGGCGACATGCATTAGCCCGGCGCTGGGCTTTTCGCTTTGTGGCGCGACGATTATCGCTTACCTTGCTGCAATGTCTGCTTTTCCCCACGCAAGACATCTCCTTTCAGGCGCCGCTGCACTGGCGCTGATGCTGGGGCTGGCGCCGGAATCCCGCGCCGCCGAACCCGTCGATATCGAACTGGTGCTGGCGGTTGACGTTTCGCTGTCGATGTCACCGGCGGAGCTCGAAATTCAGCGTCGCGGTTATGTCGCGGCGCTGACGCACGACACGGTACTGCAGGCGATAGCCGATGGCGCCTATGGCAAGATTGCCGTCACCTATGTCGAATGGGCCGGCACGACCTGGCAGCACGTCATCGTGCCGTGGACGGTGATCGCCAATCGTGCCGACGCCGAGCGGGTGGTCGAACAGCTCGCCGCCCATGCGCCCAACAGCGCACGGCGCACCTCGATTTCCGGTGCCTTGCAATTCGGCAGCGATCTCTTCGCCGAAAGCGGCTTTCAGGGCGTCAAGCGCGTCATCGAC
>NZ_RZSX01001594.1:0-566 GCF_004023105.1 Mesorhizobium sp. M5C.F.Ca.IN.020.32.2.1
TCATAGGACCGGTCGGCTGCCGGGTTCGATGGTTCGATACCGGAAAATTCCTTGTAGTTCTTGGTGAAATATTCGGTCGATGCGGTCGGGCTGGTGCCCGACGAAGTGCCATAGGCGTCCTTCAGGTAATCGGCGCCGACGGATTCGATGAAATCCGGGCTGTTCATGCCGTCATTGAGCAGAAATTTCTGGACGCCGCCTTGCGAAATCCAGGTGCGGGCGATGGTTGCGCCGTCGACAGGCGTGCTGACGAGATAAAGCCCGTCCGGCTCGCCTGATATCGCCGCGGTCACTTCCGAGGCATAGCTCGACTGCTTTTCATTGTAAGGCGTGTCGGAGACGATGGTGCCGCCGAGCGCCTTATAGGCGCGCGAGAATTCGGCCACCATGTTGACGCCGAAGTCGTTGTTGACGTGGATGACCGACAGCTTCTTGAAGCCCTTGTCTATGGCATATTTGGCGGCGGCGACCCCCTGCAGCGCATCCGAGGTGATGGTGCGGAAGAAGATGCCGTTGGTCTTGCCATCGCGCCCGAGCGCCGTCAGCGTCGGTGACGAGGAAGCGGG
>NZ_RZSX01001595.1:0-564 GCF_004023105.1 Mesorhizobium sp. M5C.F.Ca.IN.020.32.2.1
CAGTTGGGCCGTGCGCTGCGAGCCGCGCCTCCAGCCCTTCATGCGCCTGTCTGGCAAGCTCCTGCGCCTCCGCCTTCACCGCCGCATCGGCGTCGGCGACGTCGCCGCCGGCAAAGCGGGGCAGGATCGGGTTGCGGGTCTTGGGATAGTAGGAGCAGCGCAGCGCGATTTCGACGGTGTTGTCGATCGCTTCCGGCAGATCGGCGAACAGCCTCGCCATGTCAGCCTGGCTTCTCAGAAAATTGTCGGGCGACAGGCGCCGGCGATTGTCCACGGCGACCACCGAACCTTCGGCGATGGCGATCAGCGCATCATGCGCCTCATAGTCGTCGCGCGAGGAGAAAAACGCCTCGTTGGTGGCAACCAGCGGCAAGTCATTGATGTAGGCGAGGTCGACTGACGATTTTTCGATGGCCCGGTCATAACCGGAAACCCGTTCCAGCTCGACATAGAGCCGGTCGCCGAACAGCGCCTTGAGCGCCAAAAGCCGCGTCTCGGCGAGGTCGCGGCGGTCCTCTTTCAGAGCATTGCCGATCGGGCCGCGCGGCCCGATCGGCAATGCTC
>NZ_RZSX01001596.1:0-562 GCF_004023105.1 Mesorhizobium sp. M5C.F.Ca.IN.020.32.2.1
GCGCGCTGACCGACATCTCGCTTCTGTCCGGGGATGCCAAGGGCGCCATCGCTTTCGCGCTGAACGCGCAAGGCGCCGGCACCGCGCCTGACCTGTCGCTGACGGTCGACAGCGACCGGCTCTCGGTGGCGGCGCGAGAAATCACCGGGTTGAGGCTCACCGCCACCGGCAAGGCCGATGCCGCCAACCCGGCGGCCAATGTCCAACTGACCGGAAATGTCGCGGGCCAGCCCCTGCAAGGCCGTGCCGTGCTGGCGACGTCAGACGGCAAGCGCGCTATCAACGGGCTTCTGCTGTCACTCGGCAAGAACCGGGTATCAGGCGACCTGGCACTTGACGAGGCGTTCGTGCCTGATGGCACCGTGGCGCTCGACCTGCCTGATATCGGACCGCTCGCAGCCCTTGCGCTGGAAAAGGCGGAAGGCGATGTGCGTGGCACGCTCGTCTTCTCGAAGACCGGCAATGCGCCTGAGGTCACCATCAAGGCTTCGACGGCTTCGATTTCACGCGGCGATGTTTCGGCAAGGACGGTCACTATCGATGCATCGATCGCCAACTATCT
>NZ_RZSX01001597.1:0-562 GCF_004023105.1 Mesorhizobium sp. M5C.F.Ca.IN.020.32.2.1
GCTTGGCTCCCTACCTCCCCCTTTGTGGAGGTCGGACCGAAGGTCCGGGTGGGGGTCTGCGCCCTGGGGTCCTTCACTGCCGTCCAAACAGCCGCTCAATATCGGCAAGCTTCAGCTCGATGTAGGTCGGCCGTCCATGGTTGCAGGTGCCAGACCCCGGCGTCGCCTCCATCTGGCGCAGCAGCGCGTTCATCTCCTCGGCCTTGAGCAGGCGGCCGGACCTTACCGAGCCGTGGCAGGCCATGGTCGCGGCTATTTTGTCCAGCCGCTCCTTCAGCGTGTCGACCGTGTCGTTGTCGGCGATCTCGTCGGCATGATCGCGCACCAGCTGCTGGACATTGGTTTCGCCGAGCATCGACGGCGTCTCGCGTACCGCGACCGCACCCGGGCCGAAGCGCTCGACGGCGAGCCCAAAGCGGGCCAGCGTTTTGGAATGCATGGCAAGCCGCTCGGCATCCTCTTCCGGCAGATCGACGATCTCGGGCAAAAGCAGCATCTGCGACGGCACGGCGCGCGCATGCAGCGCGTTCTTCAGCGCCTCGTAGACCAGCCGCTCATGCGC
>NZ_RZSX01001598.1:0-559 GCF_004023105.1 Mesorhizobium sp. M5C.F.Ca.IN.020.32.2.1
CCCTTGGACAGACCATGCCGCCGCTCCTCGATCCGCTCGCGCGAGAAGGCCGGCAGCAGCGAAACGAGCTTCGGCTCCAGTGCCTTGCGCGCGTCCAGCAATTCAGCGATCCGCTGGCCGAGCGGTGCGGTGCTGGTATCGTTCTTGAGATACCAGCCGCTGGCCACATAAGTGAGCCGGCTAACAGCTTGATAAAGGTCGAGCTGCACCTGTCCGTCGATCTGGTTGTCGAGTGCATCGATCTGGCGATAGAGCGCCGGCAACCCAAACCCGTCGCGCACCACGGCGAAGGTCCGGACCACGTCGGCCGCGCTGCGACCGGTCGCTTCCTGCAGCCTGTTGACGAAGGATGGTCCGCCGCGATTGACCAGATCGTTGGCGACGACACGGGCGATGATTTCGCGGCGCAGGCGATGGCCATGGATCTCGGCCGCGTATTTCTTCGCCATACGGTCCGGAAAATAGCCCATCAGGTCACGGTCGAAATGCGAATCGTCCGGCACGTCGCTGGCGACGATGTCGGAAAACAACGCGATCTTGGCATAGGCCAACAGCACGC
>NZ_RZSX01001599.1:0-558 GCF_004023105.1 Mesorhizobium sp. M5C.F.Ca.IN.020.32.2.1
GATGCCTGCCGATCAGGCCGGTATCGACATCGCCTGCCGAAAAGTCCGCATCAGCAAGCGCTGACCGCAGTCCCGCCGCCGAGCAGCGAGATCGTCGCCGCAGCCGCATTTGCGGCGTCCGGCGCCGGGACTCAGGCGCCGTCCAACGATCCGTGGTCGTCGCTTGCCGGTTATTCGCATTTCCACACTGTTCCGCGGCGCACGCGGCTACGATACGGCGATGATGAGATAGTCGCGCTTGTGTCGGTGCGGCCGGACAAGCGCTTCCAAGTGGCACTGGACGCACCTTATGACAGCGCCAGTCCGCTCGATCTTCGCGCCGCCCCTCGCCTCGCCCGCTGGCCAGGCCATGTCACTGTCTTTTCGGGCGCCATCGGCTACAGCTTCGCGGTGCCGGACCCGCTGGCGAGGGCCGACGAAATCGCTGCCGGCTCTGACAGCCTGCGCGCGCCGATGCCTGGCCTGGTCAAGCTGGTGCGCGCGGCAAGAGGCGAGGCCGTCATCAAGGGTCAGCCGCTGTTGATCCTGGAAGCGATGAAGATGGAGCACACGATTTCC
>NZ_RZSX01000159.1:0-9277 GCF_004023105.1 Mesorhizobium sp. M5C.F.Ca.IN.020.32.2.1
GTCTGGGGAAATGCACGCCATCGTCGATCATCGAGATCAGGACCTGGCGCGCACTGCCGAGTTCGCGGAAGCGCGCGAATATCAGGTGAATGGTCTCCTGCAGGCGCATGTCGGGATCGAACCCGAGACCGTAATCGCGGTGCCAGACATAGCCGAAGGGCACGGAGATGCGCAGTTCTCCGCGCTGTGCCTTGGCGCGGGCGGCCTCGTACATGCGGGCACGCAGCACGCCGAGCTCGAACTCGCTGATGCTGCCCTTCATACCCAGCAGCAGGCGGTCGTTCGGCAATCCCGGATCGTAGACTCCGTCCAGATCGATCACGCGTGCATCGACTTCGCCGCACAACTCGAGCAGCCGATGCCAGTCCGGCCCGTTGCGCGACAGGCGGGACGCCTCCAGGCAAAGCACGGCGCCCACATGGCCGGTGCACAGATCGTCGACCAGGCGCTCGAAACCGGGACGCTCCACAGCCCCGCTTGCGGTTCGTCCCAGATCCTCGTCGATCACCTCTACTTTGCGGAATCCCCAACGCCGCGCGACGTCGACAAGCTCATACTGCCGACGCTGGGTCTCAAGGTTGAGCTGGACCTGCGCCTGAGTGGATTGACGCACATAGACGACGGCCTTGCGCTTGAGGACGGCAGTCGGAATCAGATTACCGCTCGTCATCGCAGCTCTCCTCCTCCGTTGCCACGCCGGCGGCGGCCCTCAGTACGTTGGCGAGCCGAGCGATCACTATGGTCCGTTGCGTTGAACTCAGCCCGTTCAGCTTCTGCGAGTCGAGCGGCAAGCTGAGTTGGCGAACGACCACGAGAGATCGTGTCGGGGGATGGCAGGGTTCTCATGTTGCGCCTCCGCGATGGTGAAACCATCCGGAGAGCCTCGCCGGAAACGGCGTTCGATCAAGAGCTTGTTAAGCTCAAGCAGCGCGGCAAGCGATACGCGCGGGGGGCCCAGGTCCATCGCCGCGCAAGCCACGGGATCGATCATCCAGGCCGGAGCGGTAATGACATGCCCGGGCGCGACGACGAGATGAATGATCCGGCCGTCGGCGCGCTCCCCCCGCATCCGCGACTTTCTGACTCAGTAAAACTAGACGCCGCCAATTTCCGATCCTGCGGGGAGCCAGCTCGTGGCAATGTTATGCTTTGGGCGAAGGGTGTCGAATGTTTCAGCTACGGAGCGGAGCGGCAAAATGATTCACGTTGGACTGGCCCCAGACATCCTCAAAGGCGTCGAAAGGTAGCCGTCGCCATCTAAAAACGCGATGGCAACGTCCGGAACATTATATTGGTGAAATCAACACCAAGGGGCGCATACTTGGCAGGCAGCGAACAAACTGCAACCGCCCGTCAACGCAATCCGCAAAATCGAGCGAAGTGAAGTGCAGATCAAAGATGTCCTGCTCGCGCCTGGCAATGGCGCGTTTTTCTATGACGATCAGGAAGCCATTAGGTCCGGCGCTGTCCAGGACGGCTTCGTCTATGTCGGCGCGCCGACAACGCCCGGATTCAAATCGATTCGGACGCCAGCATCTTCGCTCAGCGTCGGGCTCGTCCTTGCCGACGACACCGTCGTTTGGGGCGACATGATGAATGTCCAGTACTCTGGTGCTGGTGGGCGCGATCCTCTGTTCGACACCGATAAAATTTCAGATTTAACCTCCCGTGTTGTCGCGCCGCGGCTTCTCGAGGTCGATGCCTCTCGGTTTCGTGATTCTTGCAATGTTTTGAAATTAGTCGGACATCAGCTGTTACCTCCGGCTGTTGAGTATGGGGTCAGTCAAGCTCTTCTTCGCGCAGCTGCCCATCTTCAGCGTAAGACGATGGCGGAGGTCATGTGCGCGGAGTTTGGACTGCCGTTGCCGACGCGGAGGGTGCCGATTTACTGTCAGAGCGGCGATGCTCGCGAAATCAACGTCGACAAAATGATCCTGAAGTCCGTGGATGTGCTTCCCCACGGCCTGATCAACTCGCGGCAGAAATTCGGCGTCGACGGCCAGAGCTTCATGGATTTCGTGAAGTGGGTTGCAACACGCACGCACGAAATCGGCCGCCCGGGGTACCATCCGGTGCTGCATTTCGATGTATATGGGTGGATCGGCCTGGAAATAGGTCTGGAACCGCAACAGATAGCTGACTTTATCTGCAAGGTCGCAGATAGCGTCCCGGGTTTCACGCTTAATGTTGAGTCCCCGGCCGACTTTGGTTCGACGCAAGCGCAGATAGAGAATTTCGCCAAGATTGTATCGATCTTGGACCACCGGGGTTCCAGCGCTCGCATTGTGGTGGATGAGAGATGCAATACCTTAGAGGATATTCGGGTCTTTGCCGAAGCGAGGGCCGCGCATGTGGTCCAAATCAAGACGCCAGACGTCGGCTCAATCGCCGATACGGCTCGCGCGGTTCTTATCTGCAAGGAAAACAAGGTAGGGGCGTATGTCGGTGGGAGCTGTACTGAAACGGATCTCTCCGCCCAGGCTTCAGTCCACGTCTCTGTAGCGACCCAAGCCGACATGATGCTTGCAAAGCCCGGAATGGGTGTCGACGAGGCATTCTCAATTGTTGGGAATGAACAAAACCGTTTGCTGGCGATACTGAACCGTGGTCGGTCTCAAAACGAAAAAATTGGATGAAAAGCACGGTGTCGCATGCAGAACTCTCTTGAGGGGATTACGGTCGTAGCCGTAGAGCAGGCGGTGGCGGCGCCTTACGCCTCGTCACGGCTTGCGGATGCTGGGGCACGTGTCATTAAGATTGAGAGGCCGGAAGGGGATTTTGCCCGAAACTACGACAAGTTGGTGCGGGGACAGAGCGCTTACTTCGTTTGGCTCAACCGGGGCAAGGAGTCGGTGTGTCTGGACCTGAGATCGGAGGCTGACCGCGCCGTGCTGGACACGCTTATTGCCAGTGCTGACGTCTTCATCCAGAATCTGAAACCGGGCAGCATAGAAAGATTAGGGTTCGGGTCTACGGATCTCCGCAAGCGGTTTCCTCGGCTGATCACCTGCGACATCTCTGGTTTCGGGGAGACAGGTCCGTATTCCCATTTGAAGGCATATGACCTGATCGTTCAGGCTGAAACAGGTCTGTGCGCGATCACCGGCAACCAACAAGGACCCGCGCGTGTGGGGGTGTCGGTTTGCGACATCTCGGCGGGCATGACCGCGCATAGCGCCATTCTTCAGGCGCTGTATCACCGCGAAGTCACCGGCGAAGGGACCAGCATCCAGGTGTCACTGTTCGATGCTCTAGCCGATTGGATGAACGTGCCGGTTCTGCAAAACGACTACAGCGGGTATCAGACGGTGCGCGCCGGCGTGAAACACCCGTCGCTGGCGCCATATGGCGCGTATTGTTGCGCCGACGGCAAGGAGGTTGTGTTTTCGGTGCAAAATGACCGCGAATGGGTAAATTTTTGCGAGAAGTTCCTTAGGCGAACCGAGCTGACACGCGCACCTGGTTTTTCCGACAACATGGAGCGCCTCGGTAATCGGGTGCAACTTGACGAGATCATCGCGCTGCGCTTTTCCGAACTGTCCTGTCACGAAGCAATGCAGGAGCTTGAGGCAGCCGGTCTGGCATATGGCCGACTGAACGAGGTGGCTGATGTTTCTAGGCATCCCCACGTTCGCAGGGTAGCCGTTAGCACACCCGAAGGAACTGTAGAGACGATAGCGCCGGCGGCGATCTTCAACGCGGAGCGTCCCTCGCTGCGCCCGGTTCCGGCTCTCGGCGCTCATACGCAGACCGTCCGGGAAGAGGCTCTGAGGCGTTTGGGCGATAGGGCCGCGTCAGCATGAGCGCGCATCGTGTCGGGAGGTGGACGCGCTCGCGATTTGCAAAAAGCGTGACGGTTACTTGCCATCCAGTGCGGGCACTCGGCAAACTGGCTGCTACCGCCCTCGCTAAAATCGGCCGCAGAGGCACTCCGTGATCAAGGACACCGTTCCGGCCGTTGAAAGCGCGACGTTTGTGCCTCGCTGGAGATCCCTGCTCTTCGTTCCCGCTCACGTTCCCCGATTCGTGGAGGCGGCTCACGAGCGCGGGGCGGACGGCGTCATACTCGACCTCGAGGACTCCGTTCCCCAGGATCAAAAGGCTGAGTCACGGCGGCAGCTCCCTGAATCGGTGGCAAAGGTGGGGCGCAAGGGCGCATCTGTTTTGGTCCGCGTGAATCGTGGCTTGCGGGCGTTGGTGGCGGATCTCGATGCAGCTGTGGTGGCAGGTGTTGATGCGCTTGTCCTTCCGAAGACGGATTCGGCGGAGTCGGTATTAGAGATCGCGAATGCCGTATTGGAACTTGAAAGAGAAAGAGATCTTGTCCAAGGACGCATCCGTTTCCTTGCCCAAATCGAGACGCCCGCAGCACTGCAAAGGCTCGCGGCCATAGCCTCGGCTCATCCCAGGATGCTTGCAATGGCGCTCGGTCCTGAAGACTTCAGTGCCGCTGTTGGAGGCACGCCGGAGTTCGACCTCCTTTTGACGCCGAACCTTTCCGTTCTGTTTGCCGCCCGTGCGGCCGGATTGCTCCCTCTGGGCTTTGTTGGAAGCATCGGCGAGGTTACAGACACTGATAAACTTCGTGAGACCGCGGCGCATGCGCGGCGGCTTGGCTTTGCCGGAGCTTTGGCGATCCATCCGACACAGGTCGCCATATTCAATGAGGCCTTCTCCCCGAGCGCACAGGAAATCAAGTGGGCCCGTGATGTCATCGCTGCAGAGAACGATGCGGCCGCCCGCGGGCTGTCTGCATTCCCGTTGAACGGTAAGATGGTTGATCCGCCGGTGGTTCGGCGCGCCCACGACACTCTGGCTCTCGCGGGCAGGAACTGAGCTACCTCCGATCAATGAGACCGCGCATCTTTCCCGGCGTGGGGTAGGCAAGTATTACTTGCCGGCTATCTAGTTTCGAGATAATAGGATGGGACTGCGAAAGTGCCTCAGTTGGTTTAAACCGTGGATATCAGGCAGTTAAAATACTTCGTCGGCGTCGTGGAGGCCGGCAGTTTTACGAAGGCCGCTGCGCTCCTTCACGTTGCTCAAAGCGCCTTAAGCCTGCATGTACGTCAACTGGAGGAAGGGTTCGGAACCCAGCTGCTCGTTCGCGATAGGACGGGTGTCAGCGTCACCGCGTCCGGACACAGGCTGCTTGAGCGCGCCCGGATTATTCTAAGGGAAATTCAGCTCACTGAAGCGGAACTGACCAACTCGGTGGCTGCTCCTTCCGGAGAAGTGACCATTGGCATCCCGTCCGGCGCCGCACGCGTGCTTAGTGGTCCCCTGCTCGAATCGGTAAGAAGTGAACTGCCGAGGATCTCGCTTAAGATGATCGAGGGAATGACGGGACCGCTGGAGGAGTGGATGGCTGCTGGCCGCTTCCATCTGGCAGTATTGTATCGGACTGCCGAGAGCGTGGGGCAAATGACGGTGCTGGCCCGCGAAGAGTTTTACCTGGTGGTACCGCCGGGTGAACCGCCTTTCGAAAATTCGATCCCGCTCGTCGATCTGCACGCGTTTCCCCTGGCGGTTCCGATGCGCAATAACAATGTCAGGCGTTCGGTGGCTGATGTCGTTGCGCAACACGGTTGTGTGCTCGACGTAAGATTCGAAGTCGACTCCCTTTCTACGATCATCAATATGGTCATGGAAGGAAAGGCCTATTCTGTCCTCACGCCGTCGGCCATTCAGAAAGAGGCGTCTCAAGGCCGCGTCCGGACGGTGAAGATCGTTGATCCGGTGATCACCCGATCCGTTGTCCTTGCCGTTAACCCGAAAGATGAGCGCTCTCCAGCCGTCTCTGCCGTCCGCAACCTGATCCCCAAGGTCGTCAGGACATTGATCGAGGGCGGGCACTGGTCAGCCACGGCTCCCGACCTGGCTTAGGCCATTCTTGAACCAAGCTCTTCCAGTGCTATCGCCGCGCTCGTTCGCGGTTGCCTGAGCTCTATCAATCTGTCTTCGAGATGGTTTTGGTCGACATTCCATATTTGACCGGGCGTGACCATCGCGATGAAACTGCAGAAGCGAGCTCATGGTCCGGATGTCGGCTGGTATCGCACTGAATTCAGTCAAGCGGAGCACGCTATGTCCCACGCCACGAGCTACGAGCTCTTTATCAACGGTAAATGGCGAGCCGCTAGTAACAGAGCCACGTTGCCCGTGATTAACCCGGCGACGGAGAAGGTATTTGGCTCGGTGGCCTCGGCGACGGTGTCGGATCTGGGCGAGGCCCTCGCTTCGGCAGAGCGCAGCCGCAAGGCTTGGTCCTCACGGCCTGTAAAAGAGCGCGGCGAGATCCTTGTAGCAGCCGCCAGGATTCTTGCCACAAAGGCAGTCGACGCGGCGAACGATTTGTCGGTTGAACAGGGAAAGACGATTGCCGAGGCCACAGGTGAGTACGCGCGCGCTGTCGAAACGCTGAAGTGGAACGGCACCCACGCCGAAAAGCTGTCGGCCCCGATTCCGTTGGGCCCTAACAGGATGATCGTCCCGGAGCCCCTCGGTGTCGTTGCTGCCTTCACGCCTTGGAACTATCCCGCCGTTCTCATCGCCCGCAAGCTCGCCCCTGCGCTGGCAGCAGGCTGTCCGGTCATTCTTAAAGGTGCGGAAGAGACGCCGAGCGCCGCCGTTCATATCGTAGAAGCCTTGCGCCATGCGGGTGTCCCGGACGGGGTGGTCAATCTCGTCTTCGGTGTACCGGTGCATATTTCGCGCCATCTCCTCAGTTCCTCAATCGTGAAGGTCTTGACCTTCACGGGCAGCACGGCAGTTGGAAAACAGCTGGCCACGCTCGCCGCGAATAATTTGCAGCGCTGCGTCCTTGAACTGGGTGGACACTCCCCTGTCGTTGTGTGCGCGGATGCGGACCTCGCGCAGGCGGTCCCCGCGATATCGGAATACAAGTTCGAGTGCGCGGGCCAGAGCTGCAACGCGCCGAGCAGAATTCTGGTCGCGCGGACTCTCTATCAGGAATTCCTATCCCGAATGACGGAAGCCGCTCGTAAAATCAAGATCGGTCCACCGGACGACCCGGCGACCGAGATGGGCCCCATGGCGAACGCGCGGCGAATTGAAGCCATGCAGCGTCTGATCCAGGATGCGGTCGATCGCGGCGCCCGCATCGAGACTGGTGGCACCCGCCTCGACCAGCCCGGTTTTTACTGGCCGCCAACCATCCTGACAGGGGTGCCAAAAGATGCCAAAGTGCTTCATGACGAGCCGTTCGGACCGATCCTCACCGTGGCGCCGTTCGACACGATTGAGGAGGCGATCGAAGAAGCCAACGCCACTGAATATGGCTTGGCCGCCTACTTCTTCACCGACGCCGCTAATGCGAAACGGGCGCTGATCGATGGTCTTTCGGCGGGCGCTGTCAGTGTGAATTACCTGAAGGGGGTTTCGGCAGATGCGCCGTATGGAGGCATTAAACAGAGCGGCTATGGATACGAAGGGGGTGACCAAGGGGTGCGGAGCTTCCAAAGCCTGAAAATGGTTAATGGCCTCGGCTCATTTGGATGAGATCCGGTGGGAAATAGATCGCGGATCATCGCTGGCAAGGACATCACAAGGAGCGTTGCAGACGCTCTTCAGTATATCTCATACTACCATCCTCCAGATTATGTCCGGTCTCTTTCGCAGGCATATGCGCGCGAACAGAGCCCGTCGGCGAAGAATGCTATCGGGCAGATTTTGCTGAACTCGCGCATGGCGGGCTTCGGACGGCGCCCGATCTGCCAGGACACCGGTCTTGTGGTGGTCTTTGCAAAGGTCGGCATGGGGGTCCGCATTAAATCAGCGGCGAGTTTCGCCGACCTCGTGAATAGGGGCGTTCGCCAAGCATATCTCGACCCGGACAATCCCCTCCGACCATCGATCGTCTCGGATCCGCTTGGCCGACGGGTGAACACTCGTGACAACACGCCGGCAGTCGTCCACGTGGACCTCGTGCCTGGTAGCCAGATTGAAATCACCATCGCAGCCAAAGGGGGCGGGTCCGAAAACAAGGCGCGTTTCACCACCCTTAACCCCAGCGCGTCCGTTGCCGACTGGGTGGTTGACACCGTTTCGACCCTTGGCAGCGGATGGTGCCCACCCGGCCTTATCTCGGTCGGCATCGGAGGCAGCGCTGAAAAAGCTATGCTGCTCGCAAAGGAGGCCATGAACGAACCCATCGACATGTCGGAACTGACCGCCAGGGGGCCGGCAAGCCCAGAGGAGGCACTACGGATTGAGCTTTATGAGCGAATTAATGGGCTTGGCATCGGCGCTCAGGGCCTGGGTGGCCTGACAACAGTCGTGGACGTCAAGGTTGCAACTTATCCTACGCACGCCGCGTCGAAGCCAGTCGCGCTCATTCCACAATGCGCCGCCAACCGGCACCTGACGTTTACATTGGACGGCACAGGGCCGGTCCAGCTCCAGCCGCCTGACCTTTCTGAATGGCCACAGATCGGAAATGAAGAATTGCACACTGCTGAGGTCAGGCGGGTCAACCTCGATGCGCTCACAAAAGAAGAGACGGCATCATGGCGTTGCGGGGAAACCCTTCTTCTGTCCGGAAAGATGCTGACCGGCCGGGACACCGCCCACAAGCGAATGGTCGATTTGATCGATGCCGGCGAGCAGCTTCCTGTAGATCTGCGGGGTCGCGTGATCTACTACGTCGGACCCGTCCGCGCGGTGAGGGATGAGGTTGTCGGGCCGGCTGGCCCAACAACCTCGAGCCGAATGGACAGTTTTACTGAAAAGATGCTCGCCGAGACGGGGACATATGCGATGGTCGGCAAGGCCGAGAGGGGCCCGGCGGCCATCGAGTCAATTGTGAGATACAGAACGCCCTATCTCATCGCAGTGGGTGGTGCTGCGTACCTGATTTCAAAATCGATCAAGACGGCGCGGATCGTGGCCTTTGAAGACCTGGGCATGGAAGCCATCTATGAATTCGAGGTGCAGGACATGCCAGTCATCATGGCTGTCGATGTTGAAGGAAACTCTATTCATAATTCCGGGCCAATCGAGTGGCGTAAGCGCATGGCCGCCGATACGATCGCCCGCAACATCGGCGTTTGATTATTCCCGTTAGGCCAATTAGTCCTGTGTCGGCTACGCGTAGACTATCAAAAGGCAGTGAGAAGCTTTGTCTTTGTATCGGGCAAGCTGTGCGCATGGGCTTATGCCTACACCAGCATCGCCTGCGACGAAGGCAACGCTGGGCTGGCACGACCGGACCATGGATGCAATTGGCGGCAGACCCTAGGCAGACTAAACGTAAAGC
>NZ_RZSX01000015.1:0-19283 GCF_004023105.1 Mesorhizobium sp. M5C.F.Ca.IN.020.32.2.1
TCGCCGTGCGGGACAACGAAACCGCCGCACGCGTCATCGGTGTGCCGGTGCTGCGAACCAAGCTTCTGGCGTTCGCCATCTCGTCGTTCATCATCGGTATCGCCGGCGTGCTGTGGGCCTTCACCTATCTGCGCACCGTCGAGCCGGCAGGCTTCAATCTCGACCGCTCATTCCAGATCCTGTTCATCATCATCATCGGCGGGCTGGCCTCGATCCGTGGCGCGTTTTTGGTGCGGCGTTCATCGTTGTCCTCCCGCTCTTTCTGTCCCGGCTCGGCGCATTCCTGTTCGGCGGCCTGTTCGATTCGGGCGTTCTCGACATGAGCCAGCGCATCGTGCTCGGCGCCATTATCATCATCTTCCTCATCGCGGAACCGAGCGGGCTGTCGGCCCTCTTCGACCGCCTCAAACGACGGATCGGCTCAAGGTCCAGCTGATTGCCGCTCAACTTCCTCCTCCGCTCGGACCAACCCATCAGGAGACGTAAGCAATGACCTTCTTCAGTCACCTAAGAAAAGCGGCGATCGCCACGGCCTTCGTGCTCGGCGCGACGGCGGTTCACGCCGAAGAACAATACTTTCCCCTGCAGAGCTACCGTGTCGGTCCGTATGCGGCCGGCGGAACCGGCTTTTTCGGTGGCTTCATCGACTATCTCAACCTGATCAACATCCGCGACGGCGGCGTCAATGGCGCCAAGCTGGCCTGGAGCGAAGGCGAGACGCAATATGAGGTCGAGAAGGGCGTCGAGGTGTATGAACGGTTGAAGAGCAATCCCGGCATCGCTGCCTGGAATCCACTCTCGGTCGGCATCGCCTATGCCATGATCGATCGCATCACCGACGACAAGGTGCCGCTGATCACCATCAACCACGGCCGCACAGACACGACCGACGGGCGGGTGTTCCCTTACGTCTTCCCGCTGCTGCTCAATCCTTACAGCGAGACCTCCGGCATCGTGAACTACATCGCGTCCAAGGAAGGAGGCCTCGACAAGCTCAAGGGCAAGAACATCGTCGTGCTCTATCACGGCTCGCCCTATGGGAAGGAGACGATCCCGATCTATGAGCTGCTGTCGCAGAAATACGGCTTCGAGCTGTCGCAGATCGAGGTGCCGCATCCCGGCAACGAGCAGCAGGCGCAGTGGCTGACCATCCGGCGCGAGCATCCTGACTATGTCGTGCTGCGCGGCTGGGGCGTGATGAACCCCGTCGCCTTGAAGACCGCGCAGAAGACAGGCTTCCCGGCCGATCACATCATAGGCAATGTCTGGTCGAATTCCGAAGAGGATGTCATCCCCGCCGGCGATGCCGCCAAGGGCTATACGGCCATCACCACCCAGGCCTCGGGTGAGCGGTATCCGGTGGTCCAGGAGATCGTCAAAACGGTCTACGGCGACGGCAAAGGCAATCTCGAGGACAAAAGCCGCATCGGCTCGGTCTACCACAATCTCGGCATCGTCAATGGCATCCTCAATGTCGAGGCGGTCCGCATCGCACAGGCCAAGTTCGGCAACCGCACGCTGACCGGCGACGAAGTGCGTTGGGGCTTCGAGCATCTCAAGCTCGATCCGGCGCGCGTCGAGGCACTCGGCGCCAAGGACCTGTTCCACTCGATCAACGTCTCCTGGGACAATCACGAGGGTGACGGCTACGTGACCTTCCAGCAATGGGACGGCAAGAAGTGGAATGTCGTCTCCGACTGGATCGCTCCCGACTGGAAGCTGCTGCGTCCGATCATCGAGAAGTCGTCCGAGGCGTATGCCAAGGAAAAGGGCATCAAGATCCGCACGGCCGAGGACGCCGACGCGGTGGTCAGCAACTGAATTTGGTATGGTGCGGCCGACAAATCTGGCCGGCCGCGCCATCCACCTTCCCGAGCGGAGTCATCGATGTCCATCCCGGAATACCTGATACTGTCAGTTAGCAGCGTGGAGGCTGTCTACAACGGCGCCATCGCCGCCCTACACGGCGTCGACTTGTTGGTTGGCAGGGGCGAGATCGTCGCGCTGCTCGGCTCCAACGGTGCCGGCAAGACGACACTGCTGCGCGCCGTATCCAATCTCCTCCCGGCCGAGCGCGGCGCCATTACCGCCGGTCGGATCACCTTCGGTGGCGAGGATGTTTCAAGGGCAAGCCCCTCGCACCTAGTCCGCAGCGGCCTTGTCCAAGTCCTCGAGGGCCGGCATTGCTTCCGCTCGCTGACGGTCGAAGAGAACCTCTTCACCGGCGCGCTCGGACGCTCGTCCTCTCGCACGGGCGTCAAGGCGGACCTGGATCGTGTCTATTCACTTTTCCCAAGGCTCGCCGAGAAGCGGCGAACCCGGTCCGGCCTCACTTCCGGGGGCGAGCAGCAGATGACGGCTATCGGCCGGGGTCTGATGTCGCGGCCGAAACTCTTTGTTCTGGACGAGCCGTCGATGGGGCTGGCACCGCTGATCGTCGACGAGATCTTCAGCGCCCTGAAACGGCTCAACCGCGACGAAGGCCTTTCGATCCTCGTTGCCGAACAGAATTCGGCGGTCGCGCTGAAATACGCCGACCGCGCCACCGTGCTCGAGAACGGCGTCAGCGTGCTGGAAGGATCGGCTGCCGACTTGCGCCAGCGCACCGATATCAAAACCTACTACCTCGGCGGCGCGCCGCTTCCACCGCAACATTTTCCCAAGGAGACAGCAGCATGACCATCCAATCCAGGCAGGCGTCGGATAGCCGCAGTGCCGTCCCGCCGGTCGAACGACCCTCTGCCAAGGCGCATGTGATCAAGGCCGATGCCGAGGCAATCGCTGTCGCCGAAAAACTCGCCGCCGAATTCGCCAGGGATGCCTCCAAGCGGGATCGTGAACGCATCTGGCCGAAGGAAGAGCTCGATGCGTTTTCGCAGAGCGGCCTGTGGTCGATCAACGTGCCGAAAGCCTATGGCGGGCCGGAGCTCTCCTATGTGACCCTGTCGAAGGTGATCACCATCATCTCGGCGGCCGATCCGTCGCTCGGCCAGATTCCGCAGAACCATCTTGGCGTCGTCGCCGCTATCCGCACCGTCTCCGACGAGGCGCAGAAGAAGCTGCTTTTCGCTGAGGTGCTGTCCGGCACGCGCTTCGGCAACGCGTTCTCCGAGTTCGGCTCCAAGCGCGCGGCCGACTTCGAGACAAAGTTCGTCGACGCCGGCGACCATGTCGTGGTCAACGGCCAGAAATTCTATTCGAGCGGTGCTCTGCTTGCCCATCTGGTTCCGATCGTGGCGCTCGATGACGAGGGGCGCGCCTGGTATGCCATCGCCGATCGCGGCGCGCCCGGACTGACGGTGATCGACGACTGGTCGAGCTTCGGACAGAAGACGACTTTGTCCGGCACGGTCCTGCTCGACAATGTCAAGGTGCCCAAAACGCATCTTGTCCCCGGCTACAAGGGCTATGACAGGCCGACGGCCGACGGCGCCATCTTCCAGATCATCCAGGCCGCGGTCGATCTCGGCATCGCCAAGGCGGCGATCGACGAGACTGTCGGCTTCGTGCGCACCAAGTCGCGCGCCTGGATCGACAGCGGCGTCGATCATGCCTGGCAGGATCCTTATACGATCCAGGCGATTGGCGACCTTCGCCTGCGGGCCAACGCGGCAGAGGCGGTTCTGGAAAGGGCCGGGCTTGCGGTAGATCTCGCCGTGGCCGACCCGAACGAGAAGACCGTCGCGGAAGCGCAGATCGCGGTTGCCGAATCCAAGATCCTCACGACAGAGATCGCCATCATTGCCACGAACAAGCTGTTCGAGCTCGCCGGCACACGCTCGACGCTGGCCGAGCACAATCTCGACCGGCACTGGCGCAACGCCCGCACCCACACGCTGCACGATCCGGTGCGCTGGAAATACGCGATCCTCGGCAACTACTACCTCAACGACGTAAATCCGCCGCTCCATGCCTGGAGCTGAGCGAAGCGCCTCCAAATCACAGAGGACCATTCATGAGCATTGCCACTCCCGACAGGATCAAGGTCCTGTGGTTTCTGCCGACTCATGGCGACAGCCGCTATCTCGGCACCTCAGAGGGGGGGCAGGGCGGTCGACTTGCCCTATCTCACCCAAGTCGCGAAAGCCGCCGATGCCATCGGCTACTATGGCGCGCTGCTGCCGACAGGACGCAGTTGCGAAGATAGCTGGGTCGTGGCGTCGGCGCTGGCACCGCTGACGCAGCGGCTTCGCTTCCTTGTCGCCGTCCGGCCGGGCCTGCAATCGCCGACGCTAGCCGCGCGCAGACCTCGACGCTCGACCGCATTTCCAGCGGACGGCTGCTCATCAACGTCGTCACCGGCGGGGATCCGGTCGAGAACAAGGGCGACGGCATCTTCCTCAGCCATGACGAGCGCTATGAGGTGACGCGGGAATTCCTCGACATCTACAAGGCGGTGCTTCGCGGCGAGACCGTAGCGTTCGCAGGCAAGCACTTCCGTATCGAGGACGGTCGCCTACTGTTTCCGCCCGTGCAGACGCCACATCGGCCGCTCTATTTCGGCGGCTCGTCCGATGCCGCTAACGCGGTCGCCGCCGAACAGATCGACAAATATTTGACCTGGGGCGAACCGCCGGCGGACGTCGCGGCAAAGATTGCCTATGTGCGCGGTCTTGCCGAGAAAGCCGGGCGCCAGGTGACCTTCGGCATCCGGCTGCATGTCATCGTCCGCGAGACCAATTATGAGGCCTGGGCCGATGCCGACCGCCTGATCAGCCGCCTGGACGACAACACGATAACCGAGGCGCAGAAGGTTTTCGCGCGCATGGATTCCGTCGGCCAGTCGCGCATGAGCCGGCTTCATGGCGGCCGCCGCGACAAGCTCGAAATCAGTCCGAACCTGTGGGCTGGCGTTGGCCTGGTGCGCGGCGGCGCCGGCACCGCCCTGGTCGGCGATGCGGCGACAGTTGCGGAACGGATCGACGAATACCGGCGCATTGGCATCGATAGCTTTATCCTGTCCGGCTATCCGCATCTGGAGGAGGCCTATCGATTTGGCGAACTGGTGTTGCCGTTGTTGCCGCTCGATCATGAAATCTCGACGCGCCCGACGGCAGTGAACATGGGACCGTTCGGCGAAACGGTGGCCGGCGACCATCGGCCTTCGGCACTGCGCGCGAGTCAGTCTTGAGCGCCAGAGACTTGGGCAGGGGACCGGTCGTAGCCATCATCGGTGGCGGCTTTTCCGGTGCGGCGACCGCGTTTCATCTTGCGCGGCTGCTGCCCGCCGGTGCTGCCGATATCGTGGTCGTCGAGCCCAGAGAGGGGCTCGGCTATGGTCTGGCCTACTCGACGGCCGATCCTTCACACCGCATCAATGTGCCGGCGTCGAGAATGACGCTGATCTCCGGCCAGGACAGCCACTTTGCCGATTGGCTGGAGCAGACCGGCGCGATTCTCGACGATGCCGAGGCTATTGCCGCAAATGGAGCACTCTACCCACAACGACGCGTTTTCGGGCGCTACGTGGAATCTTATCTCCAACCCTTTCTGTTCGGCAAAGTGATCCGTCATGTCAGGTCCGCCGTCGCGTCAGTCGAGCTTAGTGGCCAGGGCTACATCCTGATTCTCGCTGATGGAAGGACGCTCGCAGCCGACGCCCTAGTGATTGCGGCGACGCATCCGCCACCGGCCTTGCCATCGGCCCTGCGGTCTGTGGCTGCTGCTGCCCGGCTGGTGGCCAATCCCTATGATCTCGGAGGGCTGCAAGCGATCGGCCGCGACGACCAAGTGCTCGTAGTCGGCACTGGATTGACGTCGGCGGATATCATTGCCACGCTGGACCGCAATGGGCATCGTAGCCGCATCGTCGCGCTGTCACGTCATGGTTATCGTTCGCGCAGCCACGCGGTGCTCCCGGGCGACCCGATTGGTGATTTCATCAGTCTGCCTTCACGCAGCGCAACAGTGATGCTCAGACGCATCCGGGCCACGATCCTAGATGCCAAGCGTCGGGGCGAAGACTGGCACCCGGTCCTCGATGCCGTCCGACGTCAGGGACAAATCATCTGGCAGGCCCTGCCGCTCGACGAGCAACGCCGCCTCGTGCGCCATTTGCGCACGCTGTGGGATGTGCATCGCTTCCGCATCGCGCCACAGGTCGCGGACGTGCTCGATCGCCGCGTTGCCGAAGGCATGCTCGCCTATCGCGCCGCATCGATCGTCGGCGCCGAGCAGGTCGACGGGCGCATTCGGGTCACGCTGCGGCCAAGGCGCCAACCCACTCAGACAACCGAGACGTTCGACAGGGTGGTCGTCACGACCGGGCCGGCGCATGCCGATATTTTCCGGACCAACACAGCAATTGCCGATCTCGGGCGAATGGGACTGGTCCGGCTAGACCCGATTGGCCTTGGCCTGGCGACCGACAGCCAAGGCCGTGCGGTCAGCACTTCCGGCCGACCGACCGACAGCATTTTCGTCAGCGGGCCGCTGGCGCGCGGCAGCGTTGGCGAATTGATGGGAATTCCCGAAGTCACCGCGCATGCCGAGCGTATAGCCGCTGAAATCCACCAATGGCTTGGATACCAAACGGCGTTGCGTCGTAAGGCGTCGTGAAGCTGCAAACACGATGAGGCTATCCAGATGACACTCACCGAGCGTATTGCGAAGGTGGAAGCCCATCGTGTCGTAAATAGGCCACTGGTCGCGTGCCGCTCCTGGCGCTTTTAGCAGATCCGCTCGACCTCGGAGGTGCCGATCTCCATGCCCAGACTTCGCACCGGCGTCCACCGCTTTGATGACGATCCGAGACGATCAGCCCACCGCGGCGGGTCGAGAAAGCACTGGGCGGGAAGACGCCTACAGCGAGGCTGCTCGCCTTGTGGCCGCAGAGAGGGAAAGAATCTGCCGCCGGACATCGACTTCAGTGGTTTAGAGAAGGCGGCTCGGCAGCGACCTCTGCGTGAACCCAGACGCCTTGAAAAGCCCGATGCGTCCGGATTTTGGCGGTGATCTTCATCAAATGCGATGAGCTGCAATTTCTGGCGACGGCCACGCTAAGGGCGGGCCTCCAGCACCATGTTGAACGGTGTCTCCGCGGCGCGACGCAATCGCTTGAAGCCGCCACCGGTCACCACCTTGCGCAGCCTCGCCTCACCGGCCTGGGCTCCAAGCGCGAGCCCGACTTCCTGCGACACGGACGCGGGCGTGCACACGAACGTGGAAGCGGCATAGTAAACGCGTCCGACGGGATTGAGGTTCGCCGCCAGATGATCATGCGCGAACGGCTCGACGATCATCCACGTGCCATCCGGCTTGAGCGATCCGTGGACATGGGTGGCGGCGCCCGTCGGGTCGCCCATGTCGTGAAGGCAATCGAAGAATGTGACGAGGTCGTAGGTTCCGGGATAGCTCTTGGCGGCGGCGACGTCGAACCGCGTGTTGACGCCGACGCCGGCTACCTCGGCCGCCTTGCGGGCGCGCTCAATCGGAGGGGCATGATAGTCGAAGCCGACGAAGCGCGAAATTGGGGAAGGCCTGTGCCATGAGCACGGTCGATGCACCATGACCGCATCCAACATCCGCGACGTCCACGCCGCGTTCGAGCTTCTCGACGACGCCCTCCAAGGCCGGCAGCCAGGAGTCGATCAGATTGGCATTGTAGCCTGGACGGAAGAACCGTTCCGTACCGCGAAACAGACACGCGCTATGATCGTGCCACCCGACGCCATTGCCGGACGGAATGCCTGCCTCACCTTTTCTTCATCGAGCCACAGCGCGGACAGGAACTCGAATGCGCCTGCCATGAAGGCCGGGCTGTCTTCATCGGCGAACACCAGCTCTTGCTCGGCGTTGAGATAGAATTTGTCGCTCGCTTCGGTGGTCGGGAATGACAGCCACCTCCATGCCGTTGAAAAGCAGGAAATCCGTCACGTTGCCCTCGTCGGTAACCGGCGGAGCCGGAGTGGTCGTCACCAGGGCAAGCCCTGTCGCAGCAGGTATCCTAGGGCAGCCCGTCAGAACATCGATGACTCCGGTTGTGGTGCCGGGGCGGGCGATCAGGGGCCAAGTGATTGTTCCGAGGCGGCTGTATGTTGTGGTAAGGTGATCATGCGAATTCTTGTTGGTCGGTCACGTGTTTTGCGGATGACCCGCATGTACTGTGCCAAATGAGAAAACCATTCAAACGCAATCCAGTAGATCTGACTGTATCCGACATTGTCGGAATTTGGACATCGCCGAACGCGAAGCGCTCGGGGCTTGTGACGATACTTGAGCGTGCTGCTTCGGAGGAGGGATGCGCCTCGAACCGGCCGCGAGGCCTTTTTCTGGCAACGGATATTCCGGCCGGGTTAGGCCGCGAGGAAAGCGACGGTGAATAAGAGGTAGAGGACCAACCGTTTTGAGCGGGTAGTTGCCGTGTTGCGCCCCCACGCAAAGGCCAGCACCACGGAGCAGTATTTCTGGTGGCGACACTACAACGCCTTTAAGTGCCGGTTACCCGTTTTTACCCGATGCTGGATACGACTACAACGACTCCTTCCCGAGCCTGCGTGCGGCGCTTACCTGGAAGATGGAAGCCGGTCAGATCGCAACGGGGGAGGGCGGCCAGATCTGGGCAATCCCGCATGCATTTGAGAACATCCAGCTGTTCTACCGCCTGTTCCCGCCAACGGCGGAGATCACGCCGTGTCACCCCAAGCACTTAAACCCAGCGTGCCGATGGCAGCCGAAGGACCTGGCGCGCGCGCCTCGTCCGGTTCGGCTTCGCTGGAGGGGCGTTCCATCGACTGTTTCAGCCTTGCAATCATCCAGGCGCTGGCCAAAAGCCAGATGGAGCGCCGGCTCAGGAACCGGCGCAAAAACTCGAGCCTGCCGGCGCTGATCGAGCTGGTGCTGGCGCGGCCGCTGGTGTCGGCAGGTCTGGTCGCGGCCGAGCTGAAAATTAGCCAGCGTGCTGCGCTCGGGCTGGTGCCGAACTCGGCATCCGTGAGGTGACCGGCAGGGGCGCTACCGGACGTGGGGCCCCGTTTAGCTGCGGCGGGCTTTGGCGAAAGCGACAGCACTGATGATTTTTGCTGTACGCTCATTCTCCCTCATCTGCGCGTTGACAGAAAACCAGCAGCCGAGGGTCACTGCACGCTGTGCTCCCGCGATTTCCGGAAAACCAATGAAGAACGACTTTGATCTATCGCGCGGGACGTATCATTCAACCATGTCGAGAACGGGCGTGACGGCACGTACACTATGGACCAGAGAACTTTGTCTGGCGACTTTGCGCACGCCTGCAGAACTCTTCGGAAAACTTCCTTCTGTTGATCCAATGATCGTAATGAGCTGGAGTGGCATCGCCGCTCTCCCCGGTTCTTGCTCTCTCAGTTGAACTTGATGCTGGCCTGCACGAACACGCCGTAGCGCTTTGCCTTCCAATCGTCGGCCTGCGGGGAACCACGACCGCCCATTGCCTCTTCGAAATGAGCCGTGCCGTTATTCGCCACGGCCCAGTAGCGGGCGCCGACGCCGATGTTGAACAAATCCGTGACCTTGTAGTTCAACACCGCCTCGAGCTGGACGCCATGCCCATCGCCGTCTTCGGGAATTAGCTTGATCTTGGGGCGCATGTGGTGCTGATCTTTGCCGTCGAGCCGCGTGAAGAGGAACGCCACGTCACCAGAAAGGCTGAGTCGCGCGGTGAGTTGCGTCTGCCCGGCCAAGCCGAGTCGCAGCGAATGCCAATCGTTGTCCTGGCTGATGAGGTTGACGTAGGTCGGGACGGTTGGCACACAGGTCCTCCAGTTGGTCGCCTGCTGCGTGCAACCGAAAGCGTCGTAGCTCTCGTGCCAGAAATTGTTGCCAACAAAAGCACCGATGCGGTAGCGCGGCGCGTTCAAGAAATTATATCCAAGATCGGCGGTGAAATAGCTGACGCCGCCCCCGCGCTGATCACTGAATGTGTTTGAGTAGCCCCCCATTTCCGTAAGAAGTCCTCGTCATGAGAAAACCCTCCCTGATGCCGCCGGCACCGAGGAGGCCTTTACGAAAATGCCAGTCGGATTGTGGATCGCGTTGAAGAAGACTTCACTCGAATGCGCGTCTAGATCGTCATAGGTGAGCCGCGAGACCGGTGACGTACCTTTATGATTGTAAAGGTCCTTCGATGCTTGCCGGTACTGGGCCAGTAGCGTAGTCCACCCTCGAACGAAAAGACTGAGGCCGCCGCCCCGGCTACCGACGCCGACTCGAAATCACCGGCACTCGACGGCGGTTCGGAACTCCTCGGTGCCGCAGCGCCGGCCAAGCCGGGCCCGGTGAAAAATTCGTCGTCGAGGGCAAGGCGCCCGCTGCTTCGCCCGGCCGCGCCGACGATTTTTCTTGGCCGCCAAGGCGGCAGCCTGCGGCCGCGGCCACAACCGAAACGACCACGGCGATCGTCCGTAAACCTGCCCCCGGGACACCTGAAGGGCAAAGCGCCCTCAGATGGCCGCGGGAGTAGCGTTTCCAAACGGTCTCAGCGCGGCAGCACGCTCGATCCCATCAGCGCCTCGTCGATCGAACGCGCTGCCTGACGGCCCTCGCGGATCGCCCAGACGACCAGCGATTGACCGCGGCGCACATCGCCCGCTGCATAGAGCTTTTCGACGCTGGTCTTGTAGTCGCGATCATTGGCCTCGACGTTGTTCGAGCGGCGGCTGTCGATGGCGATCTTCATCTGGCCAGCCAGTTCCGACACTGGCCCGACCGCGGCCGGCCCAGCAAAGCCGATAGCGATGAAGGCGAGATCCGCGCGGATGACGAATTCCGTGCCGGCGATCGGCTTGCGCTTTTCATCGACCTCGCAGCATTTGACGCCGGTCAACGCGCCGTCCTCGCCGATGAATTCGAGCGTCGCCACCTGGAACTCGCGTTCGGCGCCTTCCGCCTGCGAGGACGAGGTGCGCATCTTCGTCGCCCAGTAGGGCCAGACCGAAAGCTTGTCCTCCTTTTCCGGCGGCTGCGGCCGGATGTCGAGCTGGGTGACACGAACGGCGCCTTGGCGGAAGGCGGTACCGACGCAGTCGGATGCGGTGTCGCCGCCACCGACGACGACAACATGCTGGCCGCCGGCGACGATCGGCCGCGAGGGCCACGCCACCGACTGGATCGGCTCGCCGCCGATGCGCTTGTTCTGCTGCACCAGATAGGGCATCGCATCATGCACGCCGTCGAGATCGTCGCCGGGAATGTTGGCCGGGCGCGGTGTTTCCGAACCGCCGCAATAGAGCACCGCATCATATTCGGCGAGCAGCTCCGCCACCGGCTTGTCGACGCCGACATTGATCCCGCAATGGAAGCTCACGCCCTCGCCTTGCATCTGCTCGATGCGCCGGTCGATATAGTGCTTCTCGATCTTGAAGTCGGGGATGCCGTAGCGCATCAGCCCGCCCGGCCGGCTCTCGCGCTCATAGACGTGAACGTCGTGACCGGCGCGGCCAAGCTGCTGGGCGGCCGCCATGCCGGCCGGCCCCGAGCCAATGATTGCGACGCGCCTGCCGGTTTTCCTTTCCGGCGGATAGGGCCGGATATGACCGGTTTCATAGGCCTTGTCGGCGATTGCTTGCTCGATCGTCTTGATGGCGACCGGAATGTCCTCGAGGTTCAGCGTGCAGGCTTCCTCGCAAGGCGCCGGACAGATGCGGCCGGTGAATTCCGGGAAATTATTGGTCGAATGCAGGTTGCGGATCGCATTGTCCCAGTCGCCATTGTAGACGAGGTCGTTCCAGTCCGGGATCTGGTTGTGGACCGGGCAGCCGGTCGGCCCGTGACAGTATGGAATGCCGCAATCCATGCAGCGCGCGGCCTGTTTCTCGACCTCCTTGTCCGACATCGGCAGCGTGAACTCGCGAAAATGCCGGATGCGGTCGGAAGCCGGCTGGTACTTGTGCACCTGCCGGTCGATCTCGAGAAACCCTGTTACCTTGCCCATAGTCCAGTCCCTGCTGTCCAGATGGCGCGCTCGAAGACGCACCCGTTAACCTCATAAGGCAGCCATGGCAACCTTCAGACCGAGGCTAGGATTGTTGATGAAGGCGTCGACAGGGAAGCCTGGCTTCCCGGCAACTCCCAAAGCCTATTCCGCCGCAACGCCCATGCGCATGCGTTCCATTTCGATCAGCGCGCGGCGGTATTCGACCGGCATGATCTTCCGGAATTTCGGCCGGAAAGTCGCCCAGTTGTCGAGGATCTCGCGGCCGCGCACCGAACCCGTGTAATGAACGTGGTTCGAGATCAACTGATAGAGCCGCTCCTCATCATGGCTGGTCATGTCGCCGGACACGTCGACGCGGCCTTTGTGGTCGAGGTCGCCGCCATGATGGAGCAGTTTCTCCATCAGGTCGTCTTCCTCGGGAACGGGTTCCAGTTCGACCATCGCCATGTTGCAGCGCTCGGCGAAATCACCCACCTCGTCGAGCACATAGGCGACGCCGCCCGACATGCCGGCGGCAAAGTTGCGGCCGGTCTGGCCGATGACGACGACAATGCCGCCGGTCATGTACTCGCAGCCATGGTCGCCAACACCTTCGACGACGGCAGCGACGCCCGAATTGCGAACCGCAAAACGCTCGCCGGCGACGCCGCAGAAATAGGCCTCGCCCTCGGTCGCGCCGTAGAGCACCGTATTGCCGACGATGATCGACTCGGCTGCGACGATCTTCGTGTTCTCAGGCGGGCGGATGACGATGCGCCCGCCCGACAGGCCCTTGCCGACGTAGTCGTTGGCGGCACCGACCAGCTCGAACGAAACCCCACGCGCCAGGAAGGCGCCGAAGGACTGGCCGGCGGTGCCGGTGAGCTTCACCGAGATCGTGTCCTCGCGCAAGCCCTTGTGCCTGAAGCGCTTTGCCACTTCGCCCGACAGCATGGCGCCGGTCGAACGGTCGACATTGCGGATCGGCAGCTCGATGCTGACCGGCTGCCTGGCTTCGAGCGCCGGCTTGGCCAACTCGATCAGCTTGCGGTCGAGCACGTCGTCGATCGGATGCTTCTGCCGCTCGGTCCAGTGCACCGCCTCATGCGGCGCATCCGGCTTGAAGAACATCTTGCTGAAATCGAGCCCGCGCGCCTTCCAGTGCTGGATCAGCGCCCGCTTCTCCAGGAGTTCGGTGTCGCCGATGATCTGGTCGAGATGGGTGTAGCCCATCTCGGCGAGCAGCGCCCGGACCTCTTCCGCCACATAGAAGAAGAAGTTGATGACGTGTTCCGGCGTGCCCTTGAAGCGCTTGCGCAACACCGGATCCTGCGTCGCGACGCCGACCGGGCAGGTGTTGAGATGGCACTTGCGCATCATGATGCAGCCGGCCGCGATCAGCGGCGCGGTCGAGAAGCCGAATTCGTCGGCGCCAAGCAGCGCGCCGATGACAACGTCGCGCCCGGTGCGCAGGCCGCCATCGACCTGCAGCGCGACGCGCGACCTGAGGCCGTTGAGCACCAGCGTCTGGTGCGTCTCGGCAAGGCCCATTTCCCACGGGCTGCCGGCGTGCTTGAGCGAGGTCAGCGGCGATGCGCCGGTGCCGCCGTCATAGCCGGAAATGGTGATGTGATCGGCGCGCGCCTTGGCGACGCCGGCCGCAACCGTGCCGACACCGACTTCGGAGACCAGCTTGACCGAGACATCAGCCGCCGGATTGACGTTCTTGAGGTCGTAGATGAGCTGCGCCAGATCCTCGATCGAGTAGATGTCGTGATGCGGCGGCGGCGAGATCAGGCCGACGCCGGGCGTCGAATGCCTGACCTTGGCAATGGTGGCATCGACCTTGTGACCGGGCAGCTGACCGCCCTCGCCGGGCTTCGCGCCTTGCGCGACTTTGATCTGCATCACATCGGAATTCACCAGATATTCCGCCGTCACGCCGAACCGGCCGGAGGCAACCTGCTTGATCGCCGAACGCTCGGGGTTCTTGCCGCCGCCCGGCAGCGGCAGGTAGCGGTCGGCCTCTTCGCCGCCCTCGCCGGTGTTCGACTTGCCGCCGATGGTGTTCATGGCGCGCGCCAGCGTGGTGTGCGCTTCCCTGGAGATCGAGCCGAAGGACATCGCTCCGGTCGAGAACCGCTTGACAATATCGGCCGCCGACATGACCTCGTCGAGCGCGACCTTCTTGCGCCCGGTTTCTTCGGCGAACCTGATCTTGAACAGGCCGCGAATGCTCTGCGCTCGCGCCGTCTCGCTGTCGATTTGAGCGGAATAGTCCCTGAACGTCTCCCACGACCCCTGGCGCACAGCGTGCTGCAGGGTGGCCACCGCATCGGGCGACCAGATATGTGCTTCACCGCGCATGCGGAACATGTATTCGCCGCCGACCTCGAGGCTGTTGCGCAGCACCGGGTCGTTGCCGAAGCCGTCAGCGTGGCGGCTGACCGTCTCGGCCGCGATCTCTTCCAGCTCGACGCCTTCGATCAGCGTCGCGGTGCCGGTGAAATACTTCTGCACGAAATCGGTCTTCAGCCCGATGGCGTCGAAGATCTGCGCGCCGCAATAGGACTGGTAGGTGGAGATGCCCATCTTCGACATCACCTTGAGAATGCCCTTGCCGATCGACTTGATGTAGCGGGACACAACCTCATAGGCGTCGACCTCGGCCGGCAGCTCGCCGCGCTTATGCATGTCGAGCAGCGTGTCGAAGGCGAGATAGGGATTGATCGCCTCGGCGCCATAGCCGGCAAGGCAGCAGAAATGATGCACCTCGCGCGGTTCGCCGGACTCGACGACCAGCCCCACCGACGTGCGCAATCCCTTGCGGATCAGATGATGGTGGACCGCCGCCGTCGCCAGCAATGCCGGGATGGCGATGCGGTCCGGCCCGAGCTGACGGTCCGACAGGATGATGATGTTGTAGCCGCCGGCGACCGCCGCCTCGGCGCGCTCACACAGCCGGTCGATGGCGCCCTGCATGCCGGCCGCGCCTTCGTTCGAAGCATAGGTGATGTCGATCGTCTTGGTGTCGAAACGGTCCTCGGTATGACCGATGGAGCGGATCTTTTCGAGATCGCCATTGGTCAAGATCGGCTGGCGCACTTCGAGCCGCTTGCGACGCGAATTGCCGACGAGGTCGAAGATGTTCGGCCTCGGCCCGATGAAGGACACTAGGCTCATCACCAGTTCCTCGCGGATCGGGTCGATCGGCGGGTTGGTGACCTGGGCGAAGTTCTGCTTGAAATATGTGTAGAGCAGCTTCGATCTGTCCGACATCGCCGAAATCGGCGTGTCGGTGCCCATCGAGCCGACCGCTTCCTGGCCGGTGGTCGCCATCGGCGACATCAACAGCTTGGTGTCTTCCTGGGTAAAGCCGAACGCCTGCTGGCGATCGAGCAGGCTGACGTCCCTGCGCAGCGCCCGCGGCTCGACCGGCTTCAGGTCTTCGAGGATGAGTTGGGTGTTGGCGAGCCAGCTCTTGTAGGGATGCCTGGTCGCGATCTCCGACTTGATCTCCTCGTCGGAAACGATGCGAGCCTTCTCCAGGTCGATCAGCAGCATGCGGCCGGGCTGCAGCCGCCACTTCTTGACGATCCTCTCCTCCGGCACCGGCAGCACGCCGGCTTCCGAGGCCATGATGACGCGATCGTCGTCGGTGACGATGTAGCGCGCCGGGCGCAGCCCGTTGCGGTCGAGCGTGGCGCCGATCTGGCGGCCGTCGGTGAAGGCCACCGCCGCCGGCCCATCCCACGGCTCCATCAGGGCCGCGTGATATTCGTAAAAGGCCTTGCGATCTTGATCCATCAACTTGTTGCCGGCCCAGGCTTCCGGGATCAGCATCATCATCGCGTGAGCGAGCGAGTAGCCGCCCTGCGTCAGGAATTCGAGCGCATTGTCGAAACATGCGGTGTCCGACTGCCCCTCATAGGAGATCGGCCACAGCTTGGAGATGTCGTTGCCGAACAGTTCGGAATCGACCGAAGCCTGACGCGCCGCCATCCAGTTGACGTTGCCGCGCAGCGTGTTGATCTCGCCATTGTGGGCGACCATGCGATAGGGATGCGCCAGCTTCCACGACGGGAAGGTGTTGGTCGAGAAACGCTGGTGGACCAGGATCAGCGCCGTCTCGAAACGCGGATCGGTCAGATCCTTGTAATAGGCGCCGACCTGATAAGCCAGGAACATGCCCTTGTAAACGATGGTCCGCGATGACATCGACACGACGTAGAAGCCATTGTCGACGCCCTTGGTCTCCTCGTGGATACGACCGGAAATGACCTTGCGCAGGATGTAGAGCCGCCGTTCGTAATCGTCGTCGCTCTCGATCTCGGCGCCGCGACCCAGAAATACCTGCCGCTGGACCGGTTCGGAAGCAGCGATATCAGGCGCCTTTGACAGCGATGAATTGTCGACCGGCACGTCGCGAAAGCCGAGCAGCGGCTGGCCTTCGAGCTGCGCGACCTCGGCGATGATGCCTTCGATATGCGCCTGAAGCTCAGGATCGCGCGGCATGAACACATGGCCGACGGCGTAATGGCCGGGGTTGGGCAGTTCGACGCCCTGGCTGGCCATCTCCTCGCGGAAGAAGCGGTCGGGAAGCTGCACCAGCACGCCGGCGCCGTCGCCCATCAGCGGATCAGCGCCGACGGCGCCGCGATGCGTCAGGTTTTCGAGCACCGCAAGGCCGTCCTTGACGATCTGATGCGACTTCACGCCCTTCATGTTGACGATGAAGCCGACGCCGCAGGCATCGTGCTCGTTGCGCGGATCGTACAGGCCGTGCGCGGCGAAGCCGGTGTCGGTTCGCTCAATTTTGGTTCGGGACCGATTTTTGACGGCTGGCGCTTTCGTCTGCGCGGCCGGGCCGTTCGTCGCAGATGGCGTCACTTCCGTCATCGTCCTGTCCTCCATCCCCAGCCCTTAGGGCGCTGGTTTCCGTTGGGAAGCGCATGAGCTTCCCTCATCCTTACGGCACGTCTTGCGAAATCCTTGCCGAACCAGGCGGCCTGGTTCGCATCCGGTAATCGTACGGGGCAGAGCCGGCCGTCTATCTGTCGCTCGCGGCAGCGGCCGGAGAGGCCTAATGATACGCCAATCCAGCCTGTTTTCTGCGACAAAATAAGACAGCACTACTGTCCTAAATTTTTATGACAGAAATCACGTACGGGCACAAGACCGATTCACAACAATCTTGGGCTGTCCGCGACAGAAAATTACGCGCGGCCACGCCAAAACGCAACCTTCGCCCGTATGCCCTGTTTTCCGCTCTCGCTGGCGTTACCGCGTATCCGGTGCTTGGCACTTGCGAGCGGCATGCGAAAGCGGCCAAGGTTGCATCGATTTTTCTAGCACAGGCAAACGTATGAATTTCGCTTCCGACAATTGGGCAGGCACCCATCCCAACATCGCCGCGGGCCTGTCCGCCCACGCCGGCGGCTTCTCCACCGCCTATGGCGACGGCGCCCTCGACCAGGCTGTCTACCAGAGCTTCAACGAAATTTTCGAGCGCGAGGTCGCTGTGTTTTTCGTGGCGACCGGCACCGCCGCCAATTCGCTGTCGCTGACCGCCTATAACAAATCAGGCGGCATTTCCTTCTGCCATCGAGAGTCGCATGTCATTGAGGATGAATGCGGCGCGCCGGAATACTTTACCGGCGGCTCACGGCTCTATCCCGTCGACGGTGCGCTGGGCAAGATCGATCCGGACAACCTGGACAGGGCGGTGGGCAGATTCGCGCCTGAAATCGTCCATTCCGGGCGCCCGATGGCGGTGTCGATCACCCAGTCGACCGAAGTCGGCACCATCTACACACTGAACGAAATTGCCCGGATTTCGGCGATGGCCAAGCATCACAAACTGCCGCTGCACATGGATGGCGCCCGCTTCGCCAATGCGCTGGTCGCGCTAGAGACGACGCCGGCCGAGATGACCTGGAAGCACGGCGTCGACATCCTCTCTTTCGGCGGTACCAAGAACGGCTGCTGGTGCGCCGAGGCTATCGTGCTATTCGATCTCGACCGCGCCAGGGAACTGGCCTTCCTGCGCAAGCGCGCGGCGCAATTGTTCTCAAAATCGCGCTTCGTCGCCGCGCAGTTCGAAGCCTATTTCAAGGACGACCTGTGGCTTGACACGGCCCGGCACGCCAACGTTACGGCAGCACGCCTTGCTGCACTGATCGAGGATTCCCCGTCGGCTCGCCTGGCCTGGCTGCCGCAAGCGAACGAAGTGTTCGCGGTGATGAAAAAGGCCGAGGCTGAACGGGTGCAATTGGCCGGTGCCGCCTTCTACGACTGGCACAAGCCGCATGGCTTCGACGGCCATATCGGCGAGGACGAGGCGCTCTACCGTTTCGTCACCAGCTTTGCGACCACGGCCGAAGAGGTCGACCGCTTTGGCCAGCTAGTTGCTGGATAGCGGCACCTTATCCACCAAAAAAGGGCGGCGCCAGGCGCCGCCCTTCGTCCCTGAGGCGTCTTGTGACGCGGCTTACGCGGCGGTGTTAGCCTCGATCTGCTTGGCCTTCGCCGAAGACGCGGTGATTGCGATCTTGCGGGGCTTCAGCTCCTCGGGAATATTGCGCTTGAGGTCGACGAAGAGCAGGCCATTCCTCAGCGAGGCGCCGACGACGTCAACGTGGTCGGCAAGCTGGAAGCGGCGCTCAAAGGCCCTGCCGGCGATACCGCGATAGAGCAGTTCGGAGCCTTCGCCATTGCCCTCTTCCTTGCGCTCACCCGTGACAGTCAGGACGTTGCGGTGAGCCTCGATCGAGAGCTCGTCGTCCGAGAAGCCGGCGACCGCCATCGAGATGCGATAGGAATCCTCGCCAGTGCGCTCGATGTTGTAGGGCGGATAGGTCTGCGCACTTTCAGGCTGCGCAAGCGAATCGAGCATGGTGAACAGCCGGTCGAAACCGACGGTCGAACGATAGAGCGGGGAAAAATCAACGTGACGCATAGTGTGTTCTCCTGTTGAGCAACAAGGTTTGCGTATGGCCGGTGCGAAACCCGTGACGGCGTTCCGGATAGGCCAGCGGCCCCGACATTGGCGGCCGCAACAGACATTTGGGGAACACGTGAAAGCATTTCAAGATTTCTCGATGAACGGCAGATGAACCGCGGCTTCGGCGGGCGTTCAGCTAAGTCGCGCTAGACTGGTTCCAGGATCAAGGAACAGGCGACGGTTACGGCGTCGCGCGTCCTCTCGGACAGGCAAACGACGCTGTAACACTTTGATCGCGCATGATTCACAGCGAAAATCGGGTGCGATTTTCGGGGTTATGCGCGAGATACCGCAACGAGGCCGACCGGGTGTAACGTCCCTTCCTCCCGGATCGACGGGGGCCGGAAGCATGCCGCAAGCTGCTTTCGGCCTCACTTGCTGGCTGCCTCGTTC
>NZ_RZSX01001600.1:0-557 GCF_004023105.1 Mesorhizobium sp. M5C.F.Ca.IN.020.32.2.1
GCCGGCGCCTACGCAACCGAGCCGGAACCGTTCCGTTTCGTGGAAGCCGTCGAAATGTGCCAGTCGATGATGCGGCTGCAGGCAGAGGCAAAGAACATCGATCTGCAAGCTCAGATCGCACCGGATGCAGGCGAGATAAACGCTGATCGTCGTGCCGTGCAGCAGATACTCATCAACCTAGTCTCCAATGCCATCAAGTTCACGCCCGATGGCGGCGATGTCGTCGTCGGCGCCAAGCGGATCGGCTCGCGACTGCATTTCTGGATCAGGGACACCGGTATCGGCATCGCCGAGGAAGACTTTGCCAATCTCGGCAAGCCGTTCATGCAGATCCAGAACGACTATACGCGCCGCTTCGAGGGAACCGGGCTCGGCCTGTCGCTGGTGAAGGGCCTTGTGGCGCTGCACGAGGGCACGATGTCGATCGAAAGCATGCCGGGCGAGGGCACCACGGTCACGATCAGCTTGCCGGTGAACGGACCGAAGGGACGTTCGACCGACAAGCCCGGCGTGCTGCCGATGCCTGCAGCCAAGGCGGAGACGAAGGGGGACAGGCA
>NZ_RZSX01001601.1:0-555 GCF_004023105.1 Mesorhizobium sp. M5C.F.Ca.IN.020.32.2.1
GCCCAGGTGCTGACCATAGCCTCGCTGGCCGAAGCCTTCGGCACCTCGAACATGCCGGTGCGTGAGGCCTTGCGGCGGCTCGCCGCCGAGAACGCGCTGGAGATATCGCAGAACGGCTCGGCCTGCGTGCCGGTCGTCACCCGCGCGCGGCTCGACGATCTCTGCCGGGCGCGCGTCGCCGTCGAAGGGCTGGCGGCCGAGCTCGGGGCGCCGCGCCTGACCGCTTCCGAGATAGCCACATTGCAGAGGATCACCGCCGACCAGAAGGCGATCGGGCGCAACGGCAGCATCTACGAACTGATCGCCAAGAACCAGCAGTTCCATTTCACCATCTACCGCGCCTCCGGCTCCGACGTGCTGTTTCAGTTGATCGAGACGCTGTGGCTGCGCTTCGGCCCCTATATGCGGCTGTTGTCCAACCATGTCGCGCCCTTGATGCGCGCCGGCACGATGGAGCCGTCCGGGCGGCACACTGCGATCATCGCAGCACTGAAGGATCGCGATTTTGCCCGCGCCCGCGAAGAGGTGATTGAAGACATCAGGACGACGCAGGAG
>NZ_RZSX01001602.1:0-551 GCF_004023105.1 Mesorhizobium sp. M5C.F.Ca.IN.020.32.2.1
CGCTTGACGGCGGACGAGTCTCGCGGCTGCTTTCCGGCGCCCCGGTGATCGAGAGCGAAGGCCGCGCCTTTCCCGTCGACATCCGCTACGACGAGCGGCCGGCCGGCATCGCCATCGAAGACGCCATGGCCAAGGCGATCCGCACGGCCCTTGCCGATGAGAGCGGCAGCGTGCTCGCTTTCCTGCCCGGCCAGCGCGAGATCGAGCGCACCGCCGAGCGGCTGCAAGGCCGCGTCAGTGCCGACACCGATATCGTGCCGCTCTACGGCATGCTCGACAACAAGGCGCAGGACGCCGCGATCAAGCCGGCGCCGTCCGGCCGCCGCAAGGTGGTGCTGGCGACCTCGATCGCCGAGACCTCGATCACCATCGACGGCGTGCGCGTCGTCATCGATTCCGGCCTGTCGCGCCTGCCGCGCTACGAACCGGCCAGCGGCCTGACGCGGCTGGAGACGGTGCGGGTCAGCAAAGCCTCGGCCGACCAGCGCGCCGGCCGCGCCGGGCGCACGCAGCCGGGCGTCGCCATCCGGCTGTGGCGGGCAGAGCAGACG
>NZ_RZSX01001603.1:0-548 GCF_004023105.1 Mesorhizobium sp. M5C.F.Ca.IN.020.32.2.1
CCATTCGAGTTCCGCACGCGTCAGCGTATAGATGCCGCGCACGACCAGCTCGCTCACATGTTCGGGGTGTGTCTCGGCATAGGCCAGCGCCAGTGTCGATCCCCACGAGCCGCCGAACACCAGCCATTTGTCGAAGCCGCACATGTCGCGCAGGCGCTCGATGTCGGCGACCAGATGCCAGGTGGTGTTGGCCTCGAGCGAGGCGTTGGGCGTCGACTTTCCGCAGCCGCGCTGATCGAACAGTATGACATCGTAAAGCTTCGGATCGAACAGTCGCCGGTGCTTTGGCGAGATGGTACCGCCCGGTCCGCCATGCAGGAACACAGCCGGCTTGGCACCCCTGGTGCCGGACCGCTCCCAATAGACCTGATGGCCGTCGCCGACATTGAGCATGCCTGACTCGAAAGCCTCGATCTCTGGGTAGAGGGTGCGGAGTTCACTGCTCATAATTTCAGGCCCTGCTGCGGCCAGTTGGCCGTCTCGTGATCCGGATGCTGGAAGGAGATGATCTGCTCCTGGCGGGTGTAGTAATCAGGATCGTCATGGAC
>NZ_RZSX01001604.1:0-544 GCF_004023105.1 Mesorhizobium sp. M5C.F.Ca.IN.020.32.2.1
GTCGAATGTGGCGGAAGACGAACGACTTTGTCTGGTTTCCGTCTGGCCGTACATCAAAATGTCCTCTCGCGCAAAAACCCGGCAAGATCGGACAAGGCCTCTCTAGAGCGGGCAACTGTCCTCGGATAGGTTGCAAACCCGTGCGGCAAATCCTCGTAACGGCGAAAATGCGTTTCGGCACCTGCAGCCTGCAGTTGCTCGTCGATTCCGATGGAATCGTCTCTGAGAACGTCAAGTTCGCCAAAGCCGATCCAAGAAGGCGGCATACCCCTCAGGTCGGCTTTCATGGGTGTGATATAGGGATGATTGATGTCCACTCCCGCTGGGACATACCACTCAAAATACTCTTTCATGCGTGCCAGCGAGAGTCCGAACTGCCCTGGGCCAAATTCCTTGTAACTGTCGGTTTCAAAGTCGTTGCCGAAGACGCCGTAAATCAATCCGAGCGCTTTTGGCATGGGTTTGCCCGTATCCCGGCAGATCAGCGCTGAAGCCAGTGAGAGATTACCCCCGGCAGAAGCTCCGAAGAGGGTTATGCGAGATC
>NZ_RZSX01001605.1:0-544 GCF_004023105.1 Mesorhizobium sp. M5C.F.Ca.IN.020.32.2.1
GAGGGCAAGCCCTACTACACGCTCTCGATCAAGCGCCTCAGCTTCAACGCCAATCTCGGCCGCTTCCCGGGCCAGGACGACCCGACTCTGCAGGCGATCATCGAATGGGAACCCCGCGATTAATCGCTGTAAAGCGCCCGGCCAAAAGCCGGGCGCCTACTTCAGAAACGCCGAAAATCACCCCAAAGTGCTGGATTTTCAGCACTTTTCTTGCTAGGGTGCAAGGCAACTGGAGATTGGCAGATGAACATCCATTCCGCACGTCCCGATCGTTCCCCGGAGGCCATTGCCAAGCGCAAGAAGGCCACCGATCAGGCCCGCGCGGCCAACATCCGGCAGGGCTATACCCACGATCCTGTTCTCGAGGCGGCCAACGCCCGGTATGTCGCCGGCGAGATCACGTCGGAAGAATTTCGCGAGCAGATGCAGGCGCGTTTCAAGCGCGCCTGAGGCTCCAACTCTTTTTCGAACAAGCCGCCTGCGATCGCGGGCGGCTTTTTTCATGAGGAATCGTATTGGCGGACGAGTCAAAGGGATCGTACAC
>NZ_RZSX01001606.1:0-543 GCF_004023105.1 Mesorhizobium sp. M5C.F.Ca.IN.020.32.2.1
GTACTGGAGGACGTCCTGCGCTTCGCCTCGTCCGATCTGCTCTGCTATCGCGCCGAGACCCCGCAAGGGCTGGTCGACCGTCAGAACGAACATTGGGATCCTATCATCGACTGGGCGCGGAGCGCGCTTGGCGCCCGCTTTCACCTCGCCGAAGGGGTGATCCATGTCGAGCAGCCGCGCGAGAGCCTTGCGTTGCTCGGCGTTCATCTTGCCCAGCGTGCCGACCCGCTACGGCTGGTGGCCATCCACGTCATGACGTCGCTGACGGGATCGGCGCTGCTGGCGCTGGCCGTCGAGTTCGGCGAGATCGACGGCGACGCCGCATGGACTGCCGGCCATGTCGACGAGGACTGGCAGGCCGAGCACTGGGGACATGACGCGGAGGCTGTCGCCCGCCGTGCCCACCGCAAACGCGATTTCATGGCGGCGGTCGGTCTTCTCGAGGCGCTCAAGGGCTGACCGCAATCGCCGCCCTCATTCGTTTCGCGTAGCACATTGGAGCGACGTGCGTTCCAGTTGGACGTGCGAAGTACGCTCTAACAC
>NZ_RZSX01001607.1:0-541 GCF_004023105.1 Mesorhizobium sp. M5C.F.Ca.IN.020.32.2.1
GTGATAATCGCGGTTCTGCGCATAGACGGAGATCGCACCACAACCGGGCTTCGCCAGCACCGCGCGCGGATCATGGTCGGGGCCGTAGTTCATGGCCAGCACGATGATCGAGCGAACCTCAGGCCAAAGTGCTGTCGGCTCGCCGCGGCGCTCGAGCGTCTCGGCGATCCAGCCCATTGAGCCTTGAAAGCCGTCGGCGACGAACTCGGCCAGCCGGGCCGGCGCCAGCGGAATGGCATTTGGCGTGGTGACGGCAACAGCATCGAAACCGGCGCGCCGTGCCTCGCGGTCGATCAGCGCGCGCAAATTTTGCGCTCTAGAAATCGAGGTCCGCATAATGTGACACCGGCGACAGGCCGCGCACCCGGTCGGACAAAAGCGGCCGGAACGATGGCCGTGATTTCACCCGTGCGTACCATTCGCGCGCGGCAGCGTGTTCGCGCCAGTCGATCTCGCCGAGATAGTCGAGCACGGACAGCGCAGCCGCAGCCGCGAGGTCGGCATAGGTGACCTTGTTGCCGGCCAGCCAATGGCGGGTGCC
>NZ_RZSX01001608.1:0-541 GCF_004023105.1 Mesorhizobium sp. M5C.F.Ca.IN.020.32.2.1
GGCCCAACCCCTATAGCGGCAGCGGCGTTTCCCAGCATGGGCTCGATCAGCGTCTGCGCGAGGCCGACCGGCTCTCCCACGCCACCGGGCTCGACATGGTGGATGCCGGCTGGCGCCCGACGGTCGAAAACTACCTCGGCCGCGTCACCAAGTCCCGCATCCTTGAAGCCGTGCGCGAAGGCGCTGGCGAGCAGGCGGCCCAGCTCATCGACCATCTCAAGAAGGGCGACATGGCCAAGGAGGCCGAACGCCTCCTGGCCGAGAGCGGCTGGCTGCCCGAACCGCTCCGTCTGAGCGGCGATGACGCGCGGGCGGGTGAGCCAGCGGGGGCGGAGGACGAGGCGCTGCCAGAGTTCCTCGCCGGCGACGACGACCAGGCCACGGCCGACGACGTCACCGCGCATGCGGTCGCCGCCGAATAGCCACCCTTCGGCGGGGCGGCCCGCGTCGCCCCGCCCACCCTTCACCTCGCGGCCCGGCGCCCCGCCGGGCCATTTTCGTTTCAGGAGGCACGTCCATGTCCGCCCACATCGTCTATGAC
>NZ_RZSX01001609.1:0-536 GCF_004023105.1 Mesorhizobium sp. M5C.F.Ca.IN.020.32.2.1
CGCTGGCGCCGAGCGCGGCGCCGGTGACGGCACCCGCGGCAATGGCGAAGACGTTCTTCAGCGCGCCGCCGATCTCGACGCCGATGAGATCGTCGCTCGAATAGCAGCGCAGGTTCTGCGCCGAGAAGCGGGCGGCAAGCTCGGCCGCCAGATACTCGTCGCGGGCGGCGACCACCACGGCCGTCGGCAGGCCCCTGGCGACGTCGGTGGCGAAGCTTGGGCCGGACAGGGCGGCGACCGGATTTTCAGGCAGGATCTCTCTAGCGATGGCCGACAGCAGCGCGCCGGTGTCGCGCTCGATGCCCTTGGCGCAGAGAACCAGCGGGGCGCCTGTCGGCATATGGGTTTTCGCGGTGGCCAGCATGGCGCGCAGCGACTGCGCCGGCGCCACCGCCAGAACGCAGTCGGCGCCGTCGAGCGCGGCCTCGATGTCGCTCGTTGCCACGATGCCGGCCTGGAGCGCGATGCCCGGCAGATAGCGCGGATTTTCGCCACGGTCGATCGCGGCGACGGTCTCCGGGTCGCGCGCATAGAGG
>NZ_RZSX01000160.1:0-9233 GCF_004023105.1 Mesorhizobium sp. M5C.F.Ca.IN.020.32.2.1
GACGGACGACCTGCTGGACTTGCCGGGGCTGCGCGATATGTCAGCCCAGGAGGTAAACGCTCGGCTCTCCAGGTCTCGGCCGCTTCGCGAGTTGCGCCAGCGCCTGCGAGACGGTGACACGCTTGCATGGAGTGGGTGGCGGAACGAGGCCGCCAAGATTGCTGGCTCCTCAGCTGATCCCGCAGAGCTTCTCGTTCGCGCGGCGGAGGCAAGAGACCCCAACGCCCCAAAACTCCTGGCCGAGTATGGGGCAGATTCGATCCTGCCCGCGAGGGTACACCTCTTCCAGCGTACCCTCACGGGGTTGTGGGCTTGCGTAAATCCCGCGTGCCCCAGTCGCCCGGCGCCGAGCGCGAATGATTGGCCATTCGGCGAGATCTACCTGGAGCGGCGCGAACATTGCTCTGGTTGTGGCTCCCTGGTCCTCGAATGGGCGTTCTGCAGCAGTTGTGGGGAGGGCGCCCTCAAGGCGGAGGTTGTCGACGAAGGCGTTCGCATCGCTGCCTGGGACGAGCCTGACCGCGACGACGGTTTCGAGCAGACATTGGATCGGGACGAGACCTACGGAACAGAAGAGGAGGAGGACAGCGCCGGTGAGTCGAAGCTCAAGCCGCTCGCCGATCACAGATATCTGCGTCCATGGACCGACAAGCCGGTGTCCAGACTGACTTTCGATCGTCACACCGGCGCTATCGCCGATGGCGACAGAGAGCAGGGGCTCACATTCGAGGCGCTCGCCGGCGTGTCGCACTGTCCGTGCTGCGGATTTCCACCGACGCCGGCGTCCGATGACAAGGGCGCACTCAGAGGGTTCGCGGCTGGAGCGCCATTCCTGATGTCCCAGCTGGCGCCGGCAGTCATCGGCCGTTTGACGCCAAATACGTCGTCCAATGAACCTCTCCCATTCGACGGACGGCAACTGATCACCTTTACCGATGCGCGCCAAGGTACGGCTAGACATGCGGCGAACATTCAGGTCGCCTCGGAACGAAGCTACATCAGAAGCTTCCTCTATCACTTCGTCCAGGAACGCCCCCTCCCCGACCAGGAGAGGCTTGGTGAGATCCAAGCGCGCATCGAGCGCCTGCGCGCCTCCGGGGACCCCGTACTCATGAGCATGATTCCCGAGCTCGAGGCACAGCGGCGAGCAGCCTCCGGCGAAGCAAAGCCGAAGTCCTGGAAGGCCATGGTCGCGAGACTTGCCGACCAGGAAACCGTAGCGAGCTTCCTCAAGGACGTATGGCAGCCACGAGAGGAAAGCTTCGGCGAGGCCAAGAGGCTCGCAGAGTTCCTTCTCTATAGGGAGATCATGCGTCGACCGGTGAAGGCCAACAGTGCCGAAACTCTGGGACTCGTCCAGCTCCTGATGCCACAGGACGTCGGTGAGACATCGCTGCCCCACGCAGCGTCCAAGTTGGGGCTCGGTCTGGGGGACTGGCGCGACCTACTGCGACTGCTCCTCACGCATTTCGTTCGCACGAACGTGATCCTCGACTTTCCGGCGCGTCAGTGGATGCGGTGGATCGACCGCCGGCAATCGCAAATCTCTGTGCAACGACGGCGGGATCGTAATGCGCCCTCCTCCAAGTTCGTCCGCTTCTGGCCCGGGCCCTACGGAAAGTCGCCGACCCGCGTAGTGCGCCTCCTGCTGCAGGGGCTGGCGCTCGATATTCGGGACCGAGCCGTGCAAGACGAGGTCGAGGAGCTGTTCGATGCCGCATGGACAGCCTTCCTGCGCCACATGACGGCGACGCAGGATGGAGGATACCGCTTCCGCCTGTCGGATCTCTATGTAGCGCCTTTGGAGAATGCCTTCTGGTGTCCGATCACTCGGCGGATCGTCGATACCACCTTCAGGGGCCTCAGCCCTTATGACCAAGATGGCATCCACCCAAAAGCAACACCCGTCGAGTTGCCGCAACTACCTTTCGTCTGGGGGATGAACACGCTCGGTGCGCGAGTGCCGACGAGTGCGATGGACGACTGGCTCAATCGGGATCTTAGGGTCGAGCGGCTGCGCAAGATGGGCGCATGGGGTGACCAGCAGGACCGCGCTGCGCGTTTTTCTCACTGGATCCGCGCGGCAGAACATTCCGCACAGCAACCCAGCTTCCTGCTGCGCGAGTACGAAGCCGAGTTCAAAAAGGGCCGGATCAACGTCATGGCATGCTCGACCACCATGGAGATGGGCGTCGACATCGGCAGCATCGAAGCTGTTCTCAATACCAACACACCTCCAGCCATCGCGAACTATCGTCAGCGTGTCGGCCGGGCCGGGCGAGCACGACAACCGATCGCGCTCGCGCTCACGCTCTGCAAGGATCAGCCGCTCGACCGACTCGCCTTCGCCAACCCCGCCGAATTCCTGGCCAAGCAGGTTCCGGCACCCCAGGTGAGTTTGGAGAGCCCGACGATCGCGCGACGCCATGCTCACGCATATCTCCTCGCGAACTTCCTCAAAGCCAAAGCGGCAGAACTACATCGCCTAACCAACAATCGGTTCTTCGGGCTTGGCCAAGACCCGCGCATGGCAACGGGTCTGAGCCTTCCCTCAGACCAGTTCCTCGCGTGGCTCGACGCAGCGGCGGGTGAACCAGACATTCTTGTAGCCTTGGAGACAGTCCTGAACGGCACGCCGGTGAAGGTCGCTACCGAGCTCTTCGAGAATGCGCGAGAGGTGATGGAGCGGATCAAAGCCGACCTGCAGTCGGAATGGGAAGCCCTCGAGGACGAAGCCGTGGACGACGATGCCGAGTCGACCGCGGTCGACAAGGCGCGAAAGCTCCAACGTCGACGCCTCGAACAGAACTATCTCCTAGGTGAACTGGCTGGCCGGGGATTCTTGCCGTCCTACGGCTTCCCCACAGATGTCGTGCCGTTCATCACCCTCACAGCTGAGGAGCGGCAGCGCCAAGAGGAAGCGACCGAGGAAAAGAACGAAGACGAGCAGAGATTCAAGGCGCGCGGGTGGCCTTCCCGGCAGCGGGACTTGGCCATCTACGAATATGCTCCGGGACGCGGGATCGTCATCGACGGCGTCGTTCGCGAGTCCGCGGGGGTGACCCTGAACTGGAAACGTCCCGCCGACCAGGACGACGTCCGTGAAGTACAGAGCATGCGCCAGGTGAGTTGGTGTCGTTCCTGTGGCACGCTCGTCTCGACGCCGGCCGCCGTCGAGACCCTGGTGTGTCCGGAGTGCGGCGAGTCCAACTTCCGAAGCCTTCGCTATTTGGCGCCTGCGGGTTTCGCGGTCGACATCCGCTTCAAGATCCACGACGACACCCGTGACCTCGGTGCTTCCTCTCCCGAAGATCCTTGGGTCTCATCGCGGACGTCGGCATGGCGTGCGCTGCCGGATCCCAGGCTCGGGCGTGTGCGTGTAGGTGCTGATGGCAAGGTCTTCTGGTTCAACAGAGGTCCGAACCATCATGGATACGAGATCTGCCTGCACTGCGGACGAGCCGCCGCGGAAATCGACCAAGCGGGCACGGGCACACTCATTGGCCACAAGCCGCTGAGAGGCAGCCCCAGGGCAGCGGATGGGGAGACGTGCACTGGCGGTATCGTGACTGACGCACCGTTCGCCATTGCGCGTCACTTGTCATTGGGCCAAGAGATCCGGACCGACGTCTGCGAAGTCCAACTCTACGACTGCGCGAGCCGCGAGGCAGCCCTGGCAATCGCCCTCGCCCTCAGAGAGGCGGTGGCTCGTGATCTTGGGGTGGACACGGATGAAATGGGCTTCGCCGCGCCGGAGGCCATTCATCCGATGCTGGGCCGCAGTCGCAGCGCAGTCGTGTTCGACCGCGCGAGCGGCGGCGCTGGATTCTCGGCGCGGATCGCCCGCGATCCGGTCGAGTTCCTCACACGCGCTCGCGATCTGCTCGACTGCACGAAGGCCGGCCGGTGTCGCGATCGGGACGCCGTCCATGCCTGCGCACGCTGCGTGTTGTCGTCCGACAGTCAACACATCGTCGATGAAACGGACCGCAAAACGGCCCACGAAATCCTGTCACGCGTTGTCGAGCGACTCCATCTGCCGTCTGAGGCTCGACTGTTCGGTCCACAAACCACTTACGAGCCGGCACCGCTGTCCGAAGCCGTCACCGAGGAACTCCAGCGAGACGCCGCGGCGCGGATCGTCGTTCCATTGCGGGGCGCTCCCGCTGGCTGGGAGTTGGACTCGTGGCCAATGACACACATTCTCGAGCGTTGGGGGGCGCGAGAGCGTCCCGCGACGGTCGCTGTCGATGCCAGTGCCTTGAGGGCGGCGGATGGGGTGACCCGTCGACAGTTCGTTCTGTGGGCACAGCGGGCGCGAGTGAACGTTCGAGACCTCGGTGCAGAGGGATTACCCGACTGGTTGGTCGCCGTTGTCGCGCCTCCGGGTACCACCGCGTGGACCAGTGCGGCAGGAAGCGCAAAGGAGGTTGGTGAGGGTTGGGCCGCGGCATCCGAGGCTCCGGTGGTCAGAGGCTCGGTGCCCCCGGCGTCAGAAGGTGCCGAGGTGGACCTTGAGAGTCTCCTGATGACCGCGGGACGGGAAGCACTGGTCGAGATCGGGACCGAGCTCGACGGATCCGCAGCCGGATTCGGGGCGCGTCTGAAGTCGACGCTCGCACGTCATTCGCCGGAACTGGGTCGGGTGCTGGACGGACAGCTGCTCTCGTTGAAATATTCCGACCGCTACCTGTTCAGCCCACTCGCGGTTCGGCTCGTGACCGAGCTCGTGGAGGGCTTTGGAGCGCGCGACGCAGACGTCACCATCACGACGTTGAACGCTCGCACGACTGCGCAAGCACGTGAATCGAGATTGATCCAGTCGGATTGGGCCGACCTGGGCGACAGGGCAACGCTCTTGCGCCAATTCTTGGCCGAGGTGGCGCCGAGGTCGATGGTCGATTTGGTGCATCGGATGGGGCACCGGCGACGGTTGGACTTCGTCACCGATCGCGGCTCGGGCACGGTATTTTTCGACCAGGGTGTGGGATCCTGGAAGGCCGTCGGCCGCATTCCCTTCGATCACCTCGCCGATCTCACTCGACAGCTTCGGGCTCTCAAAGCTCCCTTCGACATCAAAAACGACATTGAAGGAACCTATTTGGCAGTCCGGCTCAACGAGTAGCGAGATGCTCTCAGTCACTCCGCCGCCCACGGAGAGCTCGCATTTTGCGCGCCAAACGGTTGGTGATCGATAGCAGCAGAATGCAGTCCCCCGAACTGCGCGAGCGAGCTCGACCAATATGGCGGCGCTCGCCGACTTCACTTGGTTCGAGGCCTATAAACAGCAGTCCGTGGCCAAAAATCCGAGGGTTCGGACGAAAGTCCGACAAAACGAGAAAGTCCACGCCGGGGAGCCCCCTGCCACGCGCTTGCTTCTTGTTCGGCCCTTTGAACAGCGCTTCGGACAGCAGCAAAGGAATCAGAACGGCAGATTAACAGAACCTACGTGAGCCATTTTCCGCAGGAGCTGGTTGTAGCCATTGAAACGCTATTCAGACCGCCCGCTCCACCGGCGCGTGCAGCTAGCGCGTAGTCGTCGCAGGCAAATGTCCGCTACGCAGCCAAGGGGCGAAATTGGGCTCAGGCCGGCAGAAGAGCGGACTTCACCTCTCCTCGACCGATCAGCTTGGAAAAGCGACGATAGTCCGAATACTGAAACCGCCAGCGACCGGCGGCAACCGCAGGGTGCACGCCAGCCCTCCGCGCCACCTCCAGCACCTCCTCCGTACTGCTGTCCTTGTCGATCGACCGCCACATGGCTGGGGGGATAAGAGCGTTCCGTGCAAACGTGTCCGCTTCCGCTTCAATGGCTTCTGAACTCGCCACATCCAGATCGTCCAGTATGACCTGTCGATCAGCGCTCAAATGGCAAATTACGTGGGCAAATTCATGCAATAGCGTAAACCAAAAATTGTCCAAACGGTCGTGGCGAAGGGTCAGCGCTATCACTGGAACACCATCGCGACGGCACATCGCGGCGCCGTCAAGAAATGTTCCTGGAAGATGTTCCAATATGACTAATACTATTCCAATACTATGTAGCTCGGCCACAATCCGATCATTCCAGTCGGAGAAGACGCTCAGTTGAGCAAGTTGTCGGGCCGCCTTCTCCGGGTCACTGATTTTCGTCTTCTTGATAGTGATCATTTCTGCACGAACCAAGACGGCCGCACACCATGCTTCGAGTGCCGCCAAGTCCGTCTTGGCGTTGGTACGCTCAGTCCTGGTCTTGCGTAACATGGCGACTGCAGGAGCAGAAGCCTTCGAACGCGACACGAAACCGGCGAGATTCTCTTTCGCCTTCATCACGCCAAGCTTACGGAGCTTCCCCTCCGCCGCTATCGACGTGCTTGAGGTACCCGCTGCCGGTTCGTGCTTGGCCGAGCCGATCAGTGAAACAATTGGAATGTTCAGGTGCTGGTGCAGTGCCCTGATCTGATCGACCGTGGGCTGTCGCTGCCCGTTGAGTATCTCGGAAACTCGCGATTTACTTCCAAGGTATGGGATCAGATCGCGTTGCGACAGTCCGGTTTGCTCCATCCGAAACTTAATCGCGTGCGCCGGCGTGGCTGCCTCGACGGTATGTCGGGATCGCTCCCATCTTTCGATGACGGCCTGTAGCACTTCGAGCTCGTCGCGGTCCTTCGGGCTCTTGTGCCCGAACAGCGCAGCGGCACGCTTGAGTGCCGATTGGTAGTCCTCGTCCGTGCGTATAGGTCGAACCGTCATGTCACCTTGCTCCCTGCTTTGCCGGTGGCGCGTGCCCCACTAGTCGCGCCTGCATATTCGATCAGAACCATCTGTGCCTCGCAGTCAGCGAGGAGATCGACCCGATAGCCGCCGTTGAGTGGGATTCGCACTTTGATGCCGTCGATCACGGCTGACGGGTAGAACTCAGCGATGTCAGCCATCGAGCGCCATGACCCTGACTCCAGTTCGGCAACCAGCGCTGGTACGGCTCCATCAAGGCCGTCACGGGCACGACGCGCAAGTTCGCGCAACCTCGATATTCCCATCAGCTTCATGGCCAACCGAGGCTCCACCACAAAAAATGGTTCCCAAATGTGGGACGAACTCTTGCGCGCGACCCTCGCGTCGTGCCATATCAGAATCAGTTCCCAGAAGTGGGAATAACACGCACAAACACCGGGACCAAGGGATGTTGCTCCGCCCGTCCCGTGCACGGACTTCCGGGGCGCTGTGGAGAATTGCAATGACTACAAACAACGAGGGTGGCCCTGACAATCGCCGCATCGTCCGTGTCGAACTCGAGTTCGAGGACCTGCCGGAGCACTCGCACCTCGAAATCGAAGCCGGCGATCTGGATGCCATCCTGCATGCGACTCGTGGCAAGCCGGGCTTCGAGAAGGCCCATTTGTTCGAGCGCGACAGCGAGGAGACGCTGACCGGCATCGGAAATCGCCGGGCCATCTCGATCCTGGTTCACCGTTGCCGCCATGTTACGGTTCAGGTTCGCTACGATGGCGACACCAAGAGCCGGGAGTTCTCACCAGCGGTCACCATTCTGCGCGTCCTGCAGTGGGCGGTCAGCAAGCGCGGCTTCAACCTCGACGACAACGCCGCGGCGAAGGCCAACCTGATGCTGCCGGGGGCCGATCAGCCTCTGCCCAAGGACGCGATGCTCGGCGTCTACGTCAAGCACCCGGGCTGCTCGCTGACACTCGACCTGACCCTAAAGGACTTCACCAATGGCTGAGGTAGAGATGACGGCCGCGCAGAAGACCCTCGTCCACCAGCTGGACTCGGTTCGCTTCCTTGCGGGCATCGACGACGGCCGTTGGGAAGTGCTGGCGTTGGCCTGGCCCTACCTCTTTGTGCGCATCCGGGTTGTGGCTGGCCCGGGTGCGATCCTCACCCACGACTTCCGCCTCGAATGCACGGGCTTCCCAGATCCCGGCCCTTATGTTGAGAGCTGGACCTATGCGGACAATCCGCAGCACGGCACTCGCCCTGCGGCGCCCAAGGCGGGCGCCCCGGGCTTCGTCGAGGCCCTCAAGGATTGGGGCGGCAACAACGGCGACGGCGGCATCTATCGCGCATGGAACCGTGGCGCCGCCCAGCACAATGACTGGTGGCGGAAGCGCCCCGACGAAGCCTGGCACCGGAATCGGGAAATCACTTTCATCATGGAGCAGCTCTATGCGCTCGTTTCTGAACAGGCTCTTTGGCTGGCTGCTAGGGCGGCCTGAGCCTCGCATTGTCTGCGACGAGCCCGTGTGGCAGGCGGGAGCCACCGAACTGAAGCGCCGGACTATCGGCGGGAGACGAGAAAGCGGTGCCTTCCTGATCGGGGAGGCACCCGCTAAGGGGCCCAAGATCATCCGTGCATTCGTCTACTACGACGATCTCGATCCGCATGCCCTCGACAGCGGTATCGTCCATTTCGACGGCAACAAGCTACCGCGCCTGTGGGAGATCTGCCGCGAGCGCCGCTACCGCGTCGTTGCGGACGTGCATGTCCACCCCGGTCACTATGGGCAAAGCGCCTCCGACCAGGCGGATCCGGTCATGCCACGCGCCGGTCACTTCGCCTTCATTCTTCCGAATTTCGCCGCCGGCTCGGTGATCCCCGGCGGCATTGGCCAGTATGAGTATCTGGGGAATGGCAAGTGGATCGACCATTCCCACGGCGCCGCACCGCTACTCGAGCTCAGGAAGCCGAAATGAACTCCCATCTCCGCCGCTCGCGCATCGTCAAAGTCATCACCGATGCCGCTGGCAGTGAGCGCGACTTCGACCAGGCGGCGGCCGCGCTGGATGCCGTGCACATTGCCGTAGTCATCAAGGGTGTAGCGATCGCCACAGCGGCGGTACAGGCAGCCGTAGTCACCGCCCTCAACACCGCCGTGAAATGCTTCGGCAAGGCCACGCTCGTCTGCCCACACAATCCGCCGCTGGAGGCCAAGCTGGCCCTCGGGAGGGACCTCTGGGCGGTCGCAGAGGCTTGCGGAGCCCAGGTTTCCGCATTGCTGCCCTCGAGCGTGACGCACATTGTCGCCATCGGCGAGACCCCAGTAGCCGGGGCTTTCGTGCGCTGCTGGTGGAATGGCTGGAGCGCCGGTGTGCTCCCGGGCTGGGATGACGAGCTCTGCGGCGATGCCGGCAACCCACTCTCCGGAGTGTTTGCCGGAGCGCTCGCCGTACGGGAGGTCTTCGCCAACGCGATTGGGCGGCGTCATTCTGTCAATCGCCGTGCCGCAATCTCGCTC
>NZ_RZSX01001610.1:0-536 GCF_004023105.1 Mesorhizobium sp. M5C.F.Ca.IN.020.32.2.1
CCGTGATCGATCGTCACAGCCAGCAATTTCGTTGCGGGCGCGGTACGGTCGAGGTGATCTTTGAGGAGAAGGAGAAGGGCGGTCGAGTCGCTGCCGCCGGACACGGCCGCAACAGCGCCGTTGGTAAAGTCGATCTGCGAAAAAACCGAAGGGTCAGGCTCGGTTTCGAGCGTCAGCACGCCGCGAGCGCCCTTTCCTGCTTGACGCGTTCCTTGAGCGTGCCGGAAACATTGGGATAGCGCTTACCGATCTCGCCGAAAGTGGCGCAGGCCACGTCGCGCTGATTCAATCCGACCAGCGAGACACCGAGCTTCAGCAGCATGTCGGGAGCCTTCTTGGCCTTCGGATAGTCCTTGCTGGCGGCGAGGAACGTCTCGGCCGCGTCGCGGTATTTCTGCTGGCCGAGCAGCGACTCACCCAGCCAGTAATGCGCGTCCGCCGCCTTGGCGTTCTTGGGGAAGCGGGCGATGTGGTCGCGAAAGCCCTGTTCGGCAGGGCTGTAGTCGCCCGACAGGATGAACTGGTAGGAGTTGCGG
>NZ_RZSX01001611.1:0-535 GCF_004023105.1 Mesorhizobium sp. M5C.F.Ca.IN.020.32.2.1
AGTGCTCCGCCGCGCGTGCTTCGGGGCTCACATCACGAACCTTGGAGATGTCGAATACCGGTCCGCCTGCCGAAAGCTGTCGGGCCGCTGCGCGCGCCCGATCTATCCAGGTGTCGGGAGCCTCACCCTCGGCAACGATGCGATCCTCGACGATCGAAAGCCGAACCGATTTCGGTGGGGTCAGCGACGCGGTTAGCCGCTTCAGCACGAACTTCGGATCAAGGCTCTGATAGAATTGCCACTGTGAATGAACGCGGGCGGGATCGACCTTCGTTCCGGACAGCAGCGACTGCGGGTCGGCGGCAAGCGGGTCTCTCAGGCCGGCAATATAGAAGTGTCCACCCCTCGCCCTTTGTTGGGCGACGATGATCCCCGGTTGAGCCTCAAGTCGCGACACATAAGTCTGCCAGTGCTCCGCCGCGCGTGCTTCGGGGCTCACATCACGAACCTTGGAGATGTCGAATACCGGTCCGCCTGCCGAAAGCTGTCGGGCCGCTGCGCGCGCCCGATCTATCCAGGTGTCGGGAGCCTCACC
>NZ_RZSX01001612.1:0-535 GCF_004023105.1 Mesorhizobium sp. M5C.F.Ca.IN.020.32.2.1
ATTCCGGATAGGCCGCCGCCGTCACGTAGCCGATGGAAGAACGCTTGACGAAATCCGTGACCGAGAGCGGGCCGCAGGTACGCGCCCAGCGGCTGGTCGGCAGGACGGCGTTGGGGCCTAACCCGAAATTGCCGATCGAGACTGGCGTGTGCGGCCCCATCAGGATCTCGGCGGCTTCGGTGATGTGGCCAAGGTGTGCGAAGGGATCGTTGGAGAGTATCTCCAAATGCTCCGGTGCATAGTCGTTGATGAAGCGGTAGCTCTCCTCGATCGCCGCCGTCAGGACGATGCCGCCAGAGGCGCCGGTCAGCACCGCGGTGGAAAACGCTACCCGCTGCTCGGTCATGCGCGCCCAGTGCTCGGGCAGGGCGGCCAATGCCTCCTCGGCCACGCGGCGGCTGTGTGTCACCAGGTAGGCCGATGAGTCCGGTCCGTGCTCTGCCTCGATGAGGAGGTCGAGCGCGGCTAGCCCGCCATGCACACTGTCGTCGGCGAGGATGATCGCTTCGGACGGACCGGCGGGAAGGCCGGGATC
>NZ_RZSX01001613.1:0-534 GCF_004023105.1 Mesorhizobium sp. M5C.F.Ca.IN.020.32.2.1
GCTTAGCCCGAGCGCCTTGAGCGAACGCGCCATGTTTTGCCGAGCCTGACCCTCGAACCGCTGCCGGAACTCCTCGGTGTGAAAGATATGCGTGCGGGCGAGGAAACTCTTCAGAACCGCACTGCGGCCGGCACGCCACATTGGCTCTTCCACCCAGGCATATTCGCGGCGAACCGCTTGCTCATAGGCATCGAATGCATCAGGCGTCGCACCCAGGATCGCCAGATCCATATCGAGGAACAGCGCTGCGTCGCGGACGGCATTCTCGTCGTCAAAGTGCGGCAATTCATGCGTGGCGGTGGCGATGATCATCGCTGCGATGCGGTCCAGGCGCTCCGTATCCGAGCGGCCGGCGAGTTTTTTCTCGGCAAGGGCGGCACTCCTCGCCTCATTGTCCTTGGCTCGGCTGTCATAGATGGCATCGTGGAACCAGATCGCCGCCTCGACCGCCTCGGGATCGTGCAGGGATGCCCTATAGCCGGCGGCCAACGCCATCATCGCCTCGATATGGGCAAGGCCGTGATAGTGGCGGTC
>NZ_RZSX01001614.1:0-533 GCF_004023105.1 Mesorhizobium sp. M5C.F.Ca.IN.020.32.2.1
GTCACCGACGGGTCGCAGAACGTGTCGGCGACGGTGCCCTTCGACAGGCCGGCGATGGCGACGATGTCGCCCGCCTGCGCTTCGTCGATCGGCTGGCGCTCGAGCCCGCGGAAAGCCAGGATCTTCGAGATGCGGCCGGTTTCGACCTGGGCACCGTCATGATGCAGAACCTTAACCGCCTGGTTGGATTTCAGTGTGCCGGATTCGATGCGGCCGGTGATGATGCGGCCGAGGAACGGATTGGCTTCCAGAATGGTGCCGATCATCCGGAACGGGCCGGGATGGACGGTCGGCGCCGGCACATGCTTGATGACGAGGTCGAACAGCGGCGCCAGGCCCTGGTCCTTCGGACCTTCGGGGTTTTCCGAGACCCAGCCGTCGCGGCCCGAGCCGTAAAGGATCGGGAAGTCGAGCTGCTCGTCGGTCGCGTCGAGCGCTGCAAACAGGTCGAACACTTCGTTGACCACCTCAACGTGGCGGGCGTCCGGCCGGTCGATCTTTTTTTTGACGACGATCGGCTTCAATCCCACCTT
>NZ_RZSX01001615.1:0-525 GCF_004023105.1 Mesorhizobium sp. M5C.F.Ca.IN.020.32.2.1
GCGCGGCGGCGTCCGCCGCCAGCACAACCCGCCTGCTTCTTTCGCGGCCGATCAGGACGAGCGGCGCCTCAGGCGGAGGCGCCGCGTCGCCAGCCTTCCGCCGCAGCCGGTCGGTGGACCAGGTCGGCAGGAAGAGCGAGACGACCCGTGTCATCGCATGCCTCCAACTCGAAATCTGCGCTTTCACCCGCGCGAGCGCGGATGAGTTCGACAAGCCAGCGATGTCGCCCGACGCCTGGAACAGGCAGCGGCGTTGATGGCAGCACCGAGACGCGCCAGCGCGTCATCGCTGCTGTCGGCTGTCCAAAGTCCGCCGCCTCGGTCTGGCGGCGCCAGCGCCGCAGCGCGATGCCGATGGTGCTCTTTCCCTCTGCGGCGAGCTGAAGCCGACGCGAGGCGGTCATTGACAGACGGCCCACTTCGCCGACCACCGCGCCGAGGCCGCCATGCCGCAGCCCTTCCTCCATGCAGGCAAGCACACTGGCCTGGTCGCCAGCTTCCAGATAGATCACCCTGTCGGCTGGC
>NZ_RZSX01001616.1:0-524 GCF_004023105.1 Mesorhizobium sp. M5C.F.Ca.IN.020.32.2.1
CCCCCGAACAAGCCGCTGCCGCGCAGATTGAGGTCGAGAAGGCCAAAAATGCGCCGTTTGGTCAGGCTTCTGGCGAATTCTTCCAGCTCGTCCAGCTTGCCGGCGAGATAACAGCCGCCGACCAGCGCACCGATCGAGGTGCCGGCGATCATCGACACTTCGATGCCTGCTTCATCGAGTGCGCGCAGCACGCCTATATGGCCCCAGCCGCGAGCGCAGCCGCCCCCCAATGCCAGTGAAATGGCTGTTTTTTTTGGAGCTTCTGTGCCTGCGGGTGAAGAGAGGCCATTGGCCTCCCGAACGTCCGGTCTGTTGCGCAATGACGCCCACTCGAGCATCACAATCTCCCTTGTCCCGCGGCTAATGTATAGGCAGGCCGTATCGAAATCATGAATATACGTGGTTGCAGTTCGGCGAATGGTTCAAATGGATGGTTCATGGGGCTTTCGATACGTTTCTTCCGCATCGAACAGCGGCCTGCTCCCATCGCTGGCAAGCGTCCCCTTGCCGTCGATCAGTCCCAC
>NZ_RZSX01001617.1:0-523 GCF_004023105.1 Mesorhizobium sp. M5C.F.Ca.IN.020.32.2.1
AATGTATGTGCTCGCGACCGCCGCCGCCCGCGAGGCGGTCAACGGTCCCGATTTCATCCACCGCGCCGAAGATGTACTCAAGACCGAGGTCCAGGTGCTGAGCGGGCGCCAGGAAGCCCACTATTCCGCGCTTGGCGTCATTTCCGGCTTCCACCCGGCCAACGGCATCGCCGGCGACCTCGGCGGCGGCAGCCTCGAACTGGTCGACGTCGATGGCGAGGCAATCGGCGACGGCATCACGCTGCCGCTGGGCGGCCTGCGTCTGCAGGACATGGCCAAGAACTCACTGGCCCAGGCGGCAAAGATAGCGCGCGACGAACTGGCACGGGCAAAGCTGCTGAAAGGCGGGCAGGGCAGGCCGTTCTATGCGGTCGGCGGCACCTGGCGAAACCTCGCCCGGCTGTACATGGAAATGACCAGCTATCCGCTGAGCGTCATGCACCATTACGAGATCGGCATCGACAGCGCTACGAACTTCCTCAAGCAGGTCGCCAAGGGCGAGATCGAGAAGGTAAGGGGCTGT
>NZ_RZSX01001618.1:0-523 GCF_004023105.1 Mesorhizobium sp. M5C.F.Ca.IN.020.32.2.1
CACGACTACGGTCAGCACGAACAGGAACGGCACCAGCGTGCCGAGGACAAAGCCTTCCGTGCTGAAAACCGCGTGAAGAATCTCGTTCAACTCATGTCCTCAAATTCGTCCGCAGCACGGTCGTACCGCGACTGTGGCATCAATCCAGGCGAATCCATGGCGCATCCTGCGCAGGTCAAGAAACCAGGCCGGGAATCAATGCTGGTCAAGCTGGAAACAGCCCCTGTGCCGGATGGTCGGCGGTCGCCGAAATCCAGCCGATGACGTACAGGGCGAAAGCCGCCGCGACAAGCCCGTCGACCCGGTCCATGACGCCGCCATGGCCCGGTATCAGCGTGCCCGAATCCTTGCGGTTGTGGCGGCGCTTCACCCATGATTCGAAAAGGTCGCCGGCCTGGGAGACGAGCGAAAGCACGAGCGCGACGACGCCGAGCACTGCGAGATTTCCGCCTCCGGCCGCGGCCGCCAGAAGCAGCCCGGCAACCACGCCGCCGACGGCGCCGCCGAGTGCCCCGCTCTGAGT
>NZ_RZSX01001619.1:0-522 GCF_004023105.1 Mesorhizobium sp. M5C.F.Ca.IN.020.32.2.1
AAATAGAGCCGTTCGATGGTTTCCGGCTTGCGCATGCTTGCTCCTGTCGTATGAACAAAAGCAGAACACCCGCCGCCGGTTCCTCGTCAAGAGGAATTTTTTCTTATGCGCGATTTGTCTGGCGCGCTCCTGCAGCATCCATGATTCGCAGGCCGTGATCAGTCAGGCCGAGAGACGTGCGGCTCCCCGCCGTCAAAACGGGATGCTGGACCACAGCAAGCTTATGATCGAGCAAAATCCGGACACGGCGCCACGGCAAATCGAGTTCTTCGCCGCACGCGATTAACTCCATGTCAGCCAGGGCATTGCGCCGTTGATCATCCGTCATGGGCAGCGCTGCGTGCCAGTCTATCGAGCTCATTTCGTTTTCCAGACCTGATTTTTCGTCCTTTCGTCCGCTTACTACGGGCAGTATTCCGCGCCGGACAACAATTTTCACAGCTAGTAAATCCGACGCTTGTGCCCGAAACGAAATACCGTTCTCGACCCGTTTACGTCGTTAGGGTTCGGGAACGATAACGC
>NZ_RZSX01000161.1:0-9224 GCF_004023105.1 Mesorhizobium sp. M5C.F.Ca.IN.020.32.2.1
ACTCCAGTCGGTTTCGAGAAAGCGCGTCGGCGCGATGTCCTCGCCATAGAAGATGGCTCCTGCCGGCGCCGCAGCCTCGCTCTCTTCGGTCAGCGCACGCAGCACCTGGTCGCGTATGTCGCGCATGTCGGCGGCGCGCGCCCGGAAATAGTCCTGATCGGACGTCGCGTATCCCACAATTTCGGCGTCGAGCGCCTGCCGCCATGCCGTATCGGCCGGCTGGCCGACGGCAATCGCGGCAAAGGCCGGGCCGGTCAGTGCATCGTCCTCCAGCATGGCGAGCTGGAATTCGAGAATTTCGGCTGCATCGCCCTCGGTCGCTTCGACGAGCGTGGCAAGTCGGCCTGTCGCTGCCTTGATTGCCGTTCCGAGCGCGAGCCTCTCGTCAGCGGCGGTCGCTTTACGGTTATAGCGCGCGACAACCGGATCGAGGTTGAACAGCGGCCCTTCGGCATAGCCGGCCGAAGCCGAAATCCCCTTCAGCCTAAGCGGTTCGGGCATGGTCCACGCCCTCGTCGAAGTCGCGCCGCACCAGCTCGACCAGCGCGTCGACCGCCTCGCCGGCGCCGTCACCCCTCGCTCGGATATGCAGCACCGTGCCTTTCGGCGCCTTGGCCGCCATCACCTTGACGATGCTCTTGGCGTCGAACCAAGGCCCGTTGGCGGCGAGCGCCACTTCGACTTCGGCTGAAAATGTCTTGGCGAGCTTGGTAAACTTCACCGAAGGGCGCGCATGCAGGCCGACCTCATGGGTGATCAGGACTGTGGCTTCGGCGGATGCGGACATGCTGTCAAAATTCCTGTTCATTCACGATGGCGACAATTCGTGTGCCGTCGCCACTACTTGCCTGAGCGAGGCGCCGCCGGACGCCTCCGTCGCCGCCATCACCGCGCCTTCGACGATCGGCGCATTGCAGACGATGATCTTGTGCGCGCGCGGCTCGCCGATCATCTCGACCGCCATCTCGCTGTTGGTCTCGGCGCCGCCAAGATCGACAAGTATGGCGACACCCGCCTCCGACCAGGCCTTGTCGATGGCGCCCATGATCGCCTCGACATTGGTTCCCAGCCCGCCATGGCCGTTTCCGCCGCACCATGCAAGCGGCACTTCGTCGCCGACCATCTGGCGCACCATATCGGCCGTGCCTTCGGCGACCAGCGGTGAATGCGATACGATGACGATGCCGACATTGCTCATGCTTGCCCCTCGATGCTTTCGACGACGGCCCGCACCAAAAGCGCGACCGAGCGCCCGCCGGCATCCATATGGCCGATCGAGCGGTCGCCGAGAAACGAGGCGCGTCCGCGCAAGGCTTTCATCGGCACGGTGGCAGCGGCCGCATTGTCCGCGACATCGGCGATTTCCGCCCCGGTTTTTCCCTGCAGCAGGGCGTCATGCACCGGCTTCAGCACGTCGAGCATGGTCTTTTGCCCGACCTGCGACTTGCCCCTGGCTGCCACCGCCTCGATTGCCTTACCGAAAGCCGCCGCCAGATTGGCGTGATCCGGCTCAGCAGAAATCTCCTTGCCGAGCGCCATGAACAGCGTCCCGAACAGCGGTCCCGATGCCCCGCCGACCGTCATCACCAGCTTGGTGCCGATCGCCTTCAGCGCCTCCGGCAATGGCTTTGCCGCGAACGCCTCGGCCTCAGCCCGCACCGCCTCAAAGCCGCGCTTCATATTGAGCCCATGGTCGCCGTCGCCGATCGCCTGGTCGAGCGCGGTCAGCTCGTCCGCGTGAGCTGCAATCGTGTTGGCGGTGGCTGGTATCAGCGTCTTCAGGTCAACCTTGTCCATCGTCCCAGTCTTGTCCAGCGTCCCAGGGCTCATCGGTTTGCAATCCTGTTGCCGGCCTGGTCGAAGAACAGCGGCGCCCGGTAACGAATAGCCACCCTGTCGCCTCTTTCCAATTGCGTGTCGGGGTCGGTCAGCGTCACCAGCTTTTTGCTTCCCACCGTCACATGCAGGTGATTCTGGTCGCCCAGATGTTCGACCCAGTCAACAACGCCGTCGGCGGGGCCGTTCGATGCCTTGCCGATCGACAGATGTTCTGTACGCGCACCGATCGTCCTGGTTCCCGCCGGCATGTCGCCATCGGGCAGCAGGCCGGTCGGCAACAGATTGATCGCCGGCTGGCCGAGCCTTGCGGCGACATGAAGGTTTGCCGGCTCGGAATAGATTGTCCGCGGCGTGCCGATCTGCACCAGAACGCCATCGGCGAGAATCCCGATCCGATCGGCCATCGTCATCGCTTCGATCTGGTCGTGCGTGACATAAAGCATGGTAGCGCCGACCTCGGCCTGAATGCGCTTCAGCTCAAGCCGGAGATCGGCGCGCAGCTTGGCATCGAGCGACGACAGCGGCTCGTCCATCAGGTAGATCGATGGCTTGCGCACTAGGGCCCGTCCGATGGCGACGCGCTGCATCTCGCCGCCGGAAAGTTTGGTAGAGCGGTTGGAGAGCTTGTGGTGGATACGCACCATCTTGGCCACATCCTCGACGCGGCGGCGCACCTCGTCCTCGCTCAGCCGCCGCGCCGGCGAGCGCAGCGGAAAGGCCAGGTTGTCGTAGACTGACAGATGCGGATAGAGCGAATATTGCTGGAAGACGAAGGCGGTGTCGCGCTCGGCCGGCGACAACATTGTCGCATCACGGCCGCCGATATGGATTGAGCCCGTATCCGGCCGTTCCAATCCTGCGACAAGCCGGAGCGTCGTCGTCTTGCCGGCCCCGGTCGGGCCGAGCAGCACGACGAATTCGCCATCGGCGACGTGCAGATCGAGAGTGTCCACGGCGACATGCTCGCCGAAGGCTTTTGTCACGCCTTTGATGTGCACGTCAGCCATGATGCGCTTTTCCCTGAGAGGCCCCGTCATGGATTGCGGTTCGCACCGCGCGGCCGGATCCCTTCTCGAACAGCGACAGCCGCGCGCTGCTCAGCGCCAGGCCGACATGGTCGCCCGCATTGAGCCGGATTTCGGCCGGCACCCGCGCCTTGATGATGCCGCCTGATGTCTCCACCGCAACGATCTGCGTGGTGCCGAGATATTCGGTGCCATAGATGGCGCCGCGCAGCTTCGAGCCGTCGTCGAAGCGGATGTGTTCCGGCCGGATGCCGAGCGCCATGTCGGTCGACGCGATATCCTCGCGCACCTCCGGCACTGCCACCTTGGCGCCTTGCACCACGATCTCGCTGGCGCCCTTTGAAAGCCCGCCACCAAAGCCGAGAAAATTCATCGGCGGCGAGCCGATGAAATCGGCGACGAACATCGTCGCCGGCCGGTCGTAGATTTCGCGTGGACTTCCAAACTGCTCGATGACGCCGTGGTTCATCACCGCGATCTTGTCGGCCATCGACATCGCTTCCATCTGGTCATGCGTGACGTAGACGGTGGTGGCATGGATGCGGTTGTGCAGTTCGCGCAGCTCATGGACCATGAGATCGCGGAATTCGGTGTCGAGCGTGCCGAGCGGCTCGTCCATCAGGAAGCATTTTGGCCGCCGCACGATGGCGCGGCCAAGCGCCACGCGCTGGCGGTCGCCGCCGGCAAGGCCGGAGACTGATTTGTTGAGCAGATGGTCGATGCGCAACAGCTTCGCCGTCTCCTCGACGCGCTGGCGGATTTCGATGCCTGGCATGCCTTGCGCCAGCAGCGGGAAGCCGATGTTCCTGCGCACATTCATATGCGGATAGAGCGCGAACAGCTGGAAGACGAAGGCGATGTCGCGCTCGCGGGCACGCCGCATGGTGACGTCCTCGCCGCCAAGCAGGATCTTGCCGCCGGTCGGCAATTCCAGGCCGGCGATCATGCGCAAGGTCGTCGTCTTGCCGCAACCCGACGGCCCCAGCATGACGAAAAACTCGCCATCTCTAACGACGAAGCTGGAATCCTGCACGGCGACGAAATCGCCGAATGCCTTTCTCAGATGCTCGACCCTGATCTCCGCCATCGTCTACTCCGGAAATTTCGAGACGATTATGAACATCGCCGTGCCGGCCAGCATGGTGATGAACGAATAAGTATAGAGCGACAGCGCGAAGGGCTGGAACAACATCAGGAAGCCAATGGCTATGATCACCGTCGCGATATTCTCCATCAGGCCGCGCCTCGCCCATGCCGGCCAGCGCGACTTGCGTTTTGCGGGTTGGGTCAGGCTCATTTGCGCACCGCGCCGAAGGTGATGCCACGCAGCAACTGCTTGCGGAGCAGGATGGTGAACACCAGGATAGGCACCAGGAAGATCGTCGTGCCCGCGGCTACGGCCGGCCAGTCCTGGCCGCCTTCGCCGATGATGGTCGGGATAAAGGGCGGTGCGGTCTGCGCCGTGCCCGAGGTCAGCAGTGCGGCGAACGCATACTCGTTCCAGGCGAAGATCAGGCAGAAGATGGCCGTCGCGGCAATGCCGGTGGTCGCCTGCGGCAGCACGGTGCGCCAGAAGGCCTGCAGCCGCGTATAGCCGTCGATCATCGCCGCTTCTTCGTATTCGCGCGGGATCTCGTCGATGAAGCCCTTGAGAAGCCACACGGCCAGCGACACGTTGACCGCGGTGTAGAGCAGGATCATGCCGAGTGCGGTGTCCGACAGGCCGAGCTCGCGGTACATCAGGTAGATGGGAATAGCGACCGCGATCGGCGGCATCATCCGCGTCGACAGGATGAAGAACAGCAGATCGTCGGCCAACGGCACCTTGAAGCGCGAGAAGCCATAGGCCGACATTGTGCCGAGGAACACCGCGCAGAAGGTCGAGCCGAAGGCGATGATCAGCGAGTTTATGAAGCGCGGCATGAAGTTGGACGGCCCGGCGATCACCATGTTGCGCTTGCGCACTGTCTCGTCGCAGACGCCCGTCGCCGGTCCCAGCGAGTTGATGTATTCCGGTGTCTGCCGGGTGCGGGTCGAGAACAGATTGCAGTAGCCCTCGAGGCTCGGCTGGAACAGGATCTTCGGCGGATAGGCGATCGAATCCGGCGGCGTCTTGAAGCTGGTGGCGAAGATCCACAGCAGCGGCACGATCGAGATCAGCGCGTAAAGCACGATGATCGTGCCGGCGACGCGCTTCGACGTGGCCGAGGGTGCGACGACCGAATGGGCTGACGTCAGGCTCATCTCTGCTTCACCTTGTTGAGCGCCTTGACGTAGATATTGGCCAGCCCGAACACCGCGACGAACAGGATGATGGCGAAGGCTGAGGAATAACCCGTCCGCCAGCTTTCGAAGGCCTGCCGCTTCAGCGTGATCGAGGCGACTTCGGTGGTCGAGCCCGGTCCGCCGCCGGTGAGCAGGTTGACCATGTCGAACATCTTGAAGTTCTCGATGCCGCGGAACAGCACCGCCAGCATGATAAAGGGCAGCGCCATCGGCAGCGTGATCGACCAGAACTGCCGCCAGTTGGAGGCGCGGTCGACCTCGGCCGCCTCATAGATGTATTCGGGGATCGAGCGCAGCCCGGCGAGACAGATCAGCATCACGTAAGGCGTCCACATCCAGGTGTCGACGATGACGATCGACCACGGCGCAAGCGACACGTTGGAGAGCATGCCGATCTGCGTTGCCGGAATGCCGGTGACGAACGAGACGGCATAGGCGAACAGACCGATCTGCGGCTCGTAGAGGAAGCGCCAGAAATTGCCGACAACTGCCGGCGACAGCATCATCGGCACGAGAATGATGGTCGTCCAGAAGGCGTGGCCGCGAAACTTCCGGTCTATCAGCCAAGCCAGCGTGAAGCCGATCAGCGTCTGCAGCAGGATGGTCCAGAACACGAAATGCGCCGTCGTCTGCATGGCGATCCAGATGTCCTGGTCACCGAGGATGCGTTTGTAATTGGCAAGGCCGACGTTCCTGACCACCTCGTTGGGGCGATTGGCGCGGTAATTGGTGAAGGAGAGACAGATCGCCCAGAACAGCGGGAAGATGTTGATGGCGAGCAGCAACAGGATCGTCGGCGAGATAAACAGCCAGGCGAGGCCCTTGTCGCTGATGCCCCGGACCTTGCGGGCCAACGGCTCAGGCGTAGCCCGGGCAACGCTGTTCGCAGTCCGATTGAGCATGGTCAGTCCCGCTTCGGTCACTTGGTCGTCTCGACAATGGAAATTTATCTGAACTGTGTCCCGTGCCAAGGGCGGCACGGGACACGCGGCATGGCTCGGGAGGAGCCGATTACATCTGCCCCAACTACATCTTGCCATCGTCCTGGAAGACCTCGGTCCAGTCCTTGACCAGGCCGTCGAGCGCATCCTTTGCCGAACCCTGGCCGGCGACGACATAGTCATGGAAGCGCTTCTGCGACGCCTGCAGCAGCGGCGCATAGCTGGGCTCTGCCCAAAAATCCTTCACGATGGCCATGGAGTCGAGGAAGGTCTGCGCGTAAGGCTGGCTGGCCGGGAAGCCTGGATCCTTGACGACTGCGTTGAGGCAGGAAAAGCCGCCGAGCGACCACCATTTGGCCTGCACGTCCTTGTTGGCGAACCACTTGATGTATTTGAGCGCGGCCTCCTGCTTGTCGGAATAGGACACCACCGAAATGCCCTGGCCGCCGAGCTGGGCGAATTGATCGCCGTCGGGTCCCTTCGGATTGGCGAAATAACCGATCTTGTCGCCGCCGACATTCTCGTCTTTCTGCAGGCCGGGCCAGGTAAAGGCGAAATTCATGTGCATCGCCACCTGGCCGGATTTGAAGGCGTCGACGCCTTCGCCCATGTAGCTGTTCGAGGCCCCGGGAGGCGTGCAGCAGTCATAGAGCGCCTTGTAAAACTCCAGGCCCTTCACCGATTTCTCGGAGTTGACAAAGCCGTCCATCTCGTAGGGCTTGTCGGGATTCTCATAGTTGAAGCCGAAGCTGTAGAGCACGTCCATGGCGCCCATGGTGATGCCTTCGGAGCCGCGCTCGGTATAGATCGACGCGCCATAGACCGTCTTGCCGTCGATCTCGCGCTTCTGGAAGAACTCGGCGATCTGCTTCAACTGGTCGAAGGTCGTCGGCGCGGCGAGATCCCAGCCGTATTTTTCCTTGAATTCCTTCTGCAGTTCCGGCTTGGAGAACCAGTCCTTGCGGTAGGTCCAGCCGACGACATCGCCCATGGCCGGCAGCGCCCAGTAGTTCGGCGAGTTCTTCGGCCATTCCGAATAGCCGACGACGGTCGCCGGCACGAAGTCGTCCATGCTGATCTTCTCCTTATCGAAGAAGTCGTTCAGCTTGACGTAGTGGCCGTTCTCGGCTGAGCCGCCGATCCACTGGCTGTCGCCGATGATCAGGTCGCACAGCTTGCCTTTGGAATTCAACTCGTTGAGGAAGCGATCGGCATAGTTGGTCCACGGCACGAACTCGAATTTCATGCCGATGCCGGTTTCCTTGGTAAAATCCTTGGACAATTCGACAAGCGCGTTCGCCGGGTCCCAAGCTGCCCAGCAAAGCGTCAGATCTTCCGCCTGCGCGACGTTCGAAACGGCGGTCGACGCAAACATCGCCGAGGTTAGTCCCAACGTCAGTTTCAAGGTCGATTTCATGCCTTCCTCCCATTTACGAAACCCGTCCGGATGACGGTTTCAAAACCTCACCCCCCTCCTCAGGGGTCCAAACATGGCGACGCGGTTGAGCGTCGGGTGTTTAGTAATTTGTTTAGTGATGCAATTTTTACTAAACAAGGCAAGCGAATTCGTCGCTGCGCTGCAGCATGGCGCATGGGTTGCTTGGTTCAGAAAAGGCGGGTGTCAGATCGTCCGGCGCGCGGACGCCGGGTCATTTGACCATTTTGGTGCTCACCGTCACCGGCCGGATCACTGGGGCCGGCGGCAGCAGGGCGCGGATATCGGCGAAGGGGAAGATCGGTTCGAAGCGGAAGGCCTCAGCGAAGGAACCGGCCGCGCCATTGCACTCGCCGGCGCGAAACGCGTTCTGCGTGCGCGCCGCATCGACGAAACGTTCGGGATCCTGCGACTGGTGTGCCCGGATCGCCATCGCCTTGAGCTCGAAATGCCCGGAGATATCGACATAATGCGTCGGCGAAAAGCCGGTGCCACCGAGCGTATCGGCATGCAGCACCGGGACAGTGAAGGATGCCGCGATACGCAGGCCGTCCGACAGCGCACGGTGGTCGCCATGGTAGTCGTTCGGCGCATGGGTGATCACCAGATCTGGCTTCAGGTCGCCAATCAGCGCCTTCAGCGCCGCGATTAGCGCGGCATCGGCAACCAGCGTGCCATCCGGAAAGTCGAGGAAGTGCGGAGTTGCGCCAAGCAGGTCCGCCGCCACAGCCGCTTCCTCGCGGCGGGCGCGGGCGAGTAATTCCGGATCGCCCTTCCCGCCCTTGGCGCCGTCCGTGGCTATCGCAAAAACCAATTCTGCGCCTTGTTTGGCATAGGCCGCCATCGTACCGAACATGAAGATCTCGATATCGTCCGGATGCGCACCGAGCGCCAGTATCTTCACTCTGCATTCTCCCTGGAACTGGAATAACGTGGACAACTCGCCCAGCCACCTATGCAAGCTGTTCATGCAACGATGCCGTTGTCAAAAGCCTGGGCGGATCGCGCCGACGCACTATTCGCAGATCCTCAGGCCAGTGATCCTGGGCGCGTTCTCCAGGAATATCCAGATCTTCTGTCGCCAGATCTCTGTCGCCAGATCTTCCAGGATGTGAGGCTCGGCACGGTGCGCTGGAACCCGTTCTCGCGGACCCGGCTTTGAGTTGTCGGCGACCGCCACCGCTGATATGCGGGCGCTGCGGATCCGCCGCAATTGGATGGATGCATCCTTCGAACAATGACCAGAAAACCCTTGCCGGAGCTTCCGGTCTCCGCCGTGCTGCCGGCGCTCAGCGAAGCGCTCGGCCAAGGCAACAGCGCCGTGCTGGTGGCGCCGCCCGGCGCCGGCAAGACGACGCTGGTGCCGCTGGCGCTGCTCGACGCGCCATGGCTCGGCACGGGAAAGATCATTCTGCTCGAGCCGCGCCGGCTCGCTGCCCGCGGTGCCGCCCGCCGCATGGCCGAACTGCTCGGCGAGGAACCCGGCGAAACAGTCGGCTACGCCATGCGCATGGAAAACCGCACTTCTGCGAGGACCAAAATCCTCGTCGTGACAGAAGGCGTGCTGTCGCGGATGATCCTCGACGATCCGGAGTTGCCCGGTGTCTCGGCGGTATTCTTCGACGAGTTCCATGAGCGTTCGCTCGACGGCGATTTCGGGCTGGCGCTGGCGCTCGACGTGCAAGGTGCGCTGAGGCC
>NZ_RZSX01001620.1:0-519 GCF_004023105.1 Mesorhizobium sp. M5C.F.Ca.IN.020.32.2.1
GCAACAGGTCGTGCGGCGCGAGCGCCCGCGCAACGCGCTCGACCTCGGCACCGGCAGTGCGGTGCTGGCCATCGCGGTGGCCAAGCTCGCCCATATTCCGGTGCTGGCGACCGACATCGATCCGGTCGCCATAAAGGTCGCCGCCGCCAATGCGTGGCTCAACCACGTCAAGGCGCTTGTCGAAACGGTGACGGCGCGGGGATTCCACCATCCGATTTTTGCCGCGCGCGGCCCCTTCGATCTCATCGTTGCCAACATACTGGCGCGGCCGTTGATGCGGCTGGCGCCCGAAATGGCAAGGCATATCGCTTTGGGCGGCTCGATCGTGCTGTCAGGTATCCTCGACCGGCAGCGCGACGCGGTGATTTCGGCCTATGTCGGCCAGCAGTTCCGCCATGTCAGGACGTTGCATCGCGAAGGCTGGGTGACGATTCACCTTAAGCGGTGAGGCCCAGCACTTTCAAACGCAGGCCGTAAATTCGCTCAGACGTAGCGCGACCTTGCCGCCTTCTTCAGTTC
>NZ_RZSX01001621.1:0-519 GCF_004023105.1 Mesorhizobium sp. M5C.F.Ca.IN.020.32.2.1
CCGTCAGCGCGAACACCGGCAAGACAATGCCCAGCCATCCGATCTTGCGGAACACCCGTTTGATCGTGACGCTGACGGTCGGCCGATAGCCGATCGCCTTTTCCAGTTCCAGCCGGCGCGGCCCGACCAGAAAGAACCCGACGTCGGTGTGAGCGGTCGGACCGGTGCCGGTGGTATCGGCGACAGCGGCATGGCCGGCGAGTTCGATCGCCTTTTCGGCAACCCGGAATTCGGAACGATCGGAGCGGCGCGCCATTTCTTCGATCGCGGTCCGGTACTGGTCGCGCGAGAAGAAATCGAGCGCGGCGAAATCGGTGCGCTCGCGCAGCAAGCTATCAATGCGGCTGACACCTTCGAACCAAACCGTCCAGTCGATATCGTTGATAAGCCTGAGGCCGCGGATGATGTTGCCGGTGGTTACATTGCCGCCGGACAGCGTGCGATGCTCGCTGATTATGATTTCCTCGGCATCGGAGCCGGACTTTTCGAGTTCGCCCTCCAGCCATTCCAGCGCCCTGC
>NZ_RZSX01001622.1:0-518 GCF_004023105.1 Mesorhizobium sp. M5C.F.Ca.IN.020.32.2.1
GGAGAGTGCCTCGAACCGATCCAGCGTTTCCTGCTCGCGCCCGGCGGCCGGGAAGGGGATGGTGTCGACCTCGAACAGCAAGGGCTCGTAGGCGGCGTTGAACACGCCACGGGCGCCGACGCTCATCGCCCCGATCGTGTCACCATGATAGCTGTGCTCCATGACGACGATGCGCGAACGCGGCGCGCCGATGTTGCGGAAATAGCCGAGCGCCATCTTCAGCGCGACTTCGATTGAGGTCGAGCCACTGTCGGAATAGAACACCCGGTCAAGGCCGGCGGGTGCGAGGCCGACAAGCGCCTCGGCCAGGCGCTCGGCCGGCTCGTGGGTAAAGCCCGCGAAGATGATCTGGTCGAGGTTCGACGCGGTCGTCTCGATGGCCTTCATGATGCGGGGGTGGCGGTGGCCATGAGTGACGACCCACCAGGAAGAAATCGCATCCAGGATGCGGGAGCCGTCGGCCTTGTGGAGATAGGCGCCTTCAGTCAGCACGATTTCAGGGATCGAGGGCTCTAGCG
>NZ_RZSX01001623.1:0-517 GCF_004023105.1 Mesorhizobium sp. M5C.F.Ca.IN.020.32.2.1
GGCTATGAAGGCCTCACCATCCGCAAGCTGGCCAAGCGCGTCGGCTATGCGCCGATGTCGGTCTATTCCTATTTCGCCGACAAGCAGGACATCTTGTTCGCGCTGGCCGAGGATGCGTTCGAGACCCTGGCAAAGCGTATCGAGGATCACCCGGCCGACGATCCGATCGAGGCGCTGCAAGTCGTGATGACCGAATACGCGGCCTTCGGGCTTGGCAACCCCAACGAGTATCGCACGATATTCATGACCGAAAAGGTCAAGCCCCAGGAAGGCAGGACCTTCGCCGAAATGCAAGAGGGCAACCCGTTGATGAAAGTGCTGATCAATAGGGTCGAGGCCTGCGTTGCCGCCGGCAAGCTGAAGGGCGACCCGCGCGCCATTGCGACCATGCTGTGGGCGGTTGGCCACGGCACGATCTCGCTGCTGATTACCTTTCCTTTCTATCCGTTCGGCGACCAGCAGGCGTTCGTGAAACGGATGTGCGACTTCACGCTTTCCGCGCTGGCCACCCAGGACG
>NZ_RZSX01001624.1:0-516 GCF_004023105.1 Mesorhizobium sp. M5C.F.Ca.IN.020.32.2.1
GTCAGATCGTGGTGATAGACGCCCTGCAGGCCCTGAACGCAGGCCCCGGCGCGATGGCCGATCTCGAACGTGCGGTGACCGAAATCCTCGCCTGTTTCCGCCCCGGCCGCAGCAATTTCCTGACTGACTTTTTTTCAAGGCGGATCGACCGCATATTGGTGGCGGCGACGAAGGCGGACCATCTGCATCACGAAAGCCACGATCGGCTGCAGGCGATCGTGCGGCGGCTTGCCGATCGCGCCATGGCGCGAGCAAATTTCACCGGCGCCGATGTCGACGTGGTCGCCCTGGCGGCGGTGCGCGCGACCAGCGAAGGCACGGTCAAGCAAGGCCGTGAGACGCTGCCGGTCATCATTGGCACACCGTTGAAAGGTGAAAAGATCAACGGCGAAACATTCGATGGAAGAACCGAAACAGCTATATTTCCCGGTGATTTACCGGAGAAAATTGATGCAGTGTTCGATGTCTCTGGACCAGACCATCGGCAGAACCCGGGCCATCGGCAAAGCAATGAGG
>NZ_RZSX01001625.1:0-515 GCF_004023105.1 Mesorhizobium sp. M5C.F.Ca.IN.020.32.2.1
ACAGGGCGCCTGAGACCGATCTGGATCGCAGGATCGATGTTGAGATAGCCGCGGGCTCTATACCGCTCCACCCATTCCAGCGGATATGTCACCGCAATAAACCGAAGTTTGCGTGAGGAGAGACGCAGAGCGCGAGAAGCCGCAAGGCTTTGAGCGTGTAGATTGTTTATTTTGTGTCCATGTAGGGATTCCCAAATCGGCCGAGATGTGATTCGATTCGGACATGTTCATCGAGACGGTGCCGAATCGGAACTCACCGCCAGCAGTGCTGCTGCGGGAGAGCTATCGTGACGAGCGGGGCCGCGCGCAGAAGCGGACGCTGGCCAATCTGAGCAAGCTGCCGGGGGATCTGATCGACGCCTTGCGGGCATTGCTGAAAGGCGGGACGGTGCTCGGCACCGGGCCGGAGGAACTGGAGGTCGAGCGCTCGCTGCCACACGGCCATGTTGCGGCCGCGCTCGGGACGATCCGCAAAATAGCGCTGGACCGGCTGATCTTGAGCACGGCGAAGGATG
>NZ_RZSX01001626.1:0-514 GCF_004023105.1 Mesorhizobium sp. M5C.F.Ca.IN.020.32.2.1
GAACAAAGTCGTCTCGGATCAAGCCGCCCGTGCGGATGTCCTGGCCAAGGTCAATCTTATCCGCGCCAAGCTTGAAGGTAACATCAACGGAAACCTTCAACTGGTGCAGGGCCTGGTCGCGGCGGTCGTGACTGAGCCCTATATGGGACAGCAACGCTTCGCCTCGCTCGCGAGCAACCTGTTTGGCGGGGGCTCGCAATTGAAAAATATTGCCGGCGCGCCCGATCTGGTCATTTCCCTGATGTACCCGATGGAGGGCAACGAGAAGGCGATAGGCCTCGATTACCGCAAGGACGAGCGCCAGCGTGTGGCCGCGCTAAGGGCGCGAGACGAGCGCGAGCTAATTCTTGCCGGTCCCGTCGACTTGAGGCAGGGAGGGCAAGGCTTCGTCGGTCGTATTCCGGTTTTTGTACGGAGTGCGGGCAACACCGAAAGATTCTGGGGCATCATTTCGGCCGTTGTCGACGTTCAGCGCCTTTATAAGGCGAGCGGCCTGCTTGACGATGATCTCGGG
>NZ_RZSX01001627.1:0-514 GCF_004023105.1 Mesorhizobium sp. M5C.F.Ca.IN.020.32.2.1
GTTAAAATTGCCGCCAAAGGTGAAGTCGTCAACGCCCTGCTTGCGGCTGCCGCCCTGCCCGTGCAGATAGAGCACGATGATGCCGGCGCCTTGCGTGCGGCCGACGCCGACGTGGCGGATATTTCCGGCATCGGTCTTCAGCGACAGATCCCGCTGCACGTTACGCACACCGGTGTCGACATACTGCGCCTGCGCGCGGCGCTCCGGCACTTTGTCGCGGGCGTTGATGTCGCGCAGCTCGCGATAGTCGACGACTGTATACGCGCCGTTGTTCTCGGATGAGAGCGTGCCCGGATAGGCAAACAGATCATCCTTGAAGGGCTTTAGCGGCAGCGTTTGGCCATGCGCCAAACCCGAAAACAAAAGAAACGTCGCGATCAGAAGGGGTAAACGGAAAGCCATGCCAAAGGCATCGTTTTTCGGCTTCGGTTTGTCAATCCTGCAGCACGCCGCCGGCGCCTTCCAGCGCCTCGCGGGTGTCGACGTCTATCGAAGCCGCCTTGCCGATCTCGAC
>NZ_RZSX01001628.1:0-510 GCF_004023105.1 Mesorhizobium sp. M5C.F.Ca.IN.020.32.2.1
GGTCGAGGAGCCGGAGGCGCCCGCCGAACAGGCGGCGCCAAAGGAGATTCCGGTCGCTCCCGTCATCCGCCAGCCAGCTCGGGAGCCAGAGCCGGAGGAAATTCCTGAGCCAGAGCCGACGCAGGTGATCGTCCAGTCTGAGCGTCCGTCATCCGGACGTGGCGCTGCTACTCATCCGCCTGCCGGCACCTTCTCCCGGTATAGGGACGGGGAGAAGGGTGCTGATCGTCACGCCGAGCCTCCTTTTGAAAGCGGCAAAGAAGAAGCTCCTACGCTGACGCCCCCCTCTCCCCGTCCTTTACGGGGAGAGAGTAAGGGTGAGGGGCAGCGCGGACCTGCGCAAGATGCCGCACCGCCGGCCGAGCCCCCCTCAACTGCGCCAAAGTCCGAAGCGCCGCCAGCCGAAATCCCGCCCCCCATTCGCCAGCCGGCGCCGGTCGAGGCGAAGCCGGTCCGTGCCGAGATCGCGCCCGAGCCCGAAGCCGTGCCAGCGCCCCACCCTCCCCCCGA
>NZ_RZSX01001629.1:0-509 GCF_004023105.1 Mesorhizobium sp. M5C.F.Ca.IN.020.32.2.1
GCAATAGACACTGGTGTCGAATTACGCTTCTATTGAACCGTCAGTTCGGCTCGCTCGCCGGCCTTGATGGTCACCGTGCTTTCCTTCGAGCTGTTGTCCAACCTCTCCGCGACGACCGCGTAGTCGCCGGCCGGCAGCGCCGCCTGATACTTCTCGTCGTAGACGTAACCGAGCGATTTGCGGTTGCCGTTGATGTCCTTCTTCGGATCGAAAATCTCGATCTTCGAGGCCCCTGGCGCGGTGATCGCCAGCACGCCTGCATTGATGGCGATCTTCAGATCCTGATGCTCACCGGCCTTGACGCTGAACGGCTGCTCGACGACGGCAAGGTCGACCGTCGCCGTCAGCACATAGTCGTCGGGCGGCAGATCGAATTTGCTGTCGGGACCATAGGCATGAGCCACCTCTTGCCTCATTCCGTCGATCTTCTTTCTTGCCTTGAACACCTTGAAGCCGATGCCCGAACCGTCGGCCTTGTCGCCGCCGGCAATGTAGTAGGCGTTGGCAAC